>NZ_JBQHUL010000061.1:0-10983 GCF_052065235.1 Blautia sp. HCP28S3_G10
GGTGTTCAACCGGTTGGGAAAGGTTTGGAAGAGTTACTTCTACCACTGTTTTTGCAATGGTAAGTTCCAGTCAAGACCTACTGGAACTGGAATTTACTTTTCCAATTGACCGTCAGATACTGAGCACTGAACAGTCTGACCAAGGAGGAAACACTATGGCTAAACTATCAAAGAAAGCCTCAGTAACTGTAAAACGGTCATCTGCTTCCAGCTCTGTTGTCTATCTTCCGCAGGCGGAAAAGAATGAACAAGCCGAATTTGCTTTCGGTGCCGTTATCCGTAAATACAGAAATAAAAATGAAATGAGCCAGCCAGAACTGGCAGATCTCATGGGTGTATCACGCAACACCATTACAAACTGGGAAAACGATCGTGCACGTCCGGAAGTAGAAACTATTCGGGTTCTTTGCAGTATGCTCGGCATCCCCCTTTATGAACTATTTGGACTACCAAACAGTTCTCAGCTTACTTCTCACGAAAAAGTCGTGTTCGGACAGTACCGAAAACTGAGTCCCGTCGGCCAGCGCATCGTAGATCGGATGATTGAATCAGTTATGGGTGAAGAGCAAGATGCTCGTGATAGATACTTGGATGAGAACTATTTTCTGTCCGAGTTGCAGTCTACTCCTGCCGCGGCTGGTCCCGGCTGTGCTTTTATCGACACACCGCCAGAGTATATGTTTATAAAGAAAAACGGATACAACGAATCTGCTGATGCGTTGATTCGTGTATCCGGTGCAAGTATGGAGCCACAGTATCATAATGGCGATCTGGTATATGTAAAGTATACTCAGTCTGTTGAAGATGGCGATATTGTTATCTGCTCTACTGCAGATGGTGCCGTCATCAAGCAGATGCTGAACCACAAACTCTACTCTTTAAATAAGGCACTCCCCTACGGTGAGAAGTCTGAAGACGATCATGTTACCATTGTCGGCAGAGTTCTCGGGAAGGTAAGTCCCCTGGAGCTTCCTGCTGATGATGACATCCATCTGCTTGAAGAAGTAAAAGCCCAGGAAGTCCGGGAGTTCAAGAAGAAGTATGGATTGCTGTAAGAGGTGATCATCATGAATAAAGAAAAAATCTATGTAAAAGTCGATTCCACATTCGACCCAACCGGTTTCATGCAGCCGACATCGATCACATGGTCGGATGGACGTACCTTCCCAATCGAAACAGTGCGCGACTTCCGTCCTGCCGGGACTGCCGATAACGGTTACTCCGGTGACTGCTTTACTGTGCTCATCCAAGGGCAGGAAAAGCACCTGTTCTTTGAACACCTCGACTCACGCTTCAACGGACGATTAGGCCGATGGTTTGTCGAGAGAACCGGACATTAAAAGCATTATTATGAGAACACAGTCAGAAAGGAGGAAATTGTACAATGCAACGCACATATCTTGCGATAGATCTTAAAAGCTATTACGCGAGTGCAGAATGCGCCGCCCGCCACCTCGACCCACTTACCACCAATCTGGTCGTGGCAGATTCCTCCCGTACTGAGAAAACTATCTGTCTCGCTGTGTCTCCTTCCCTGAAAGCCTATGGCATTCCGGGTCGCGCCAGACTGTTTGAAGTCGTCCAGAAGGTCAAGGAGGTCAATGCGAATCGGTTAAGAGAAGCGGTACGATTAAGAAAAGCTGTGTATAAGGACGGTAAACCATCCTTCTCCTCTGCCTCCTATGATTCCTTATCCCTTGCCGCCGACCCGTCACTCGAACTCTCTTACCTTGTTGCACCGCCTCGGATGGCGTATTATGAAAAGGTGTCGCGGCAGATTTACGGCATCTATCTGAAATACATCGCGCCAGAGGACATCGTGGTATATTCCATTGACGAAGTGTTCATCGATGCCACCTCGTACCTATCCCACTATAATATGACCGCACACGACCTTGCCATGACAATGATCCGGGAAGTGCTTTATACGACCGGCATCACTGCCACCGCCGGGATTGGTACCAATCTATATCTGGCGAAGCTGGCAATGGACATCACTGCCAAACACGCTGCGCCTGACAAGGACGGAGTCCGCATCGCTGAGCTGGATGAAGAGAGCTTCCGCTATCTCCTCTGGGATCACAAGCCACTCACAGACTTCTGGATGACTGGCCCCGGCACCGTCAAGCGACTAGAAAAGCACGGCATCCATACGATGGGCGAGCTGGCATATTTCAGCACCGTCAATCAGGATATCTTATATAAGGAATTCGGTGTTGACGCCGAACTGCTGATTGATCATGCTTGGGGGCTGGAACCCTGCGGTATGAAAGAAATCAAAGCCTACAAACCCAGCACCAACAGTATCTCCGAGGGACAGGTTCTCTCCTGCCCTTACCCATATGATAAGGCAAAGATCATTGTCATGGAGATGGCTGACAGCTTAGTATTACAATTAACGGATAAAGGGCTGGTTACGGACAGTCTGACACTGGATGTTGGCTATGACCGGGAAAACTGTGACTGCGGAAAGTACAGAGGTCCGGTACACATCGATCACTACGGCCGCACCGTTCCGAAAGGTGCCCATGGAACCGTAAAATTAGATAACCCAACCAACCTCGGCAGTATCCTGATCTCTGCCACAACTGAGCTGTTCGAGAAAATAGCTGATAAAACACTGACTGTGAGACGGATCACTATAGCTGCTAACCGTGTGGTCAAAGACGAAGGATTTTTCCAAGTTGACCTATTCACGGACACAACCAAACTGGAAAAAGAGAAAAAGCTGCAGAATGCGATGCTGGGTCTCAAGAAGAAGTTCGGCAAGAACGCCGTTCTGAAAGGAACCAACTATCTGGATGGCGCAACGATGAGAGAAAGAAATCAGCAGATAGGCGGCCACAAGGCCAAGTAAGGAGGGAGAACATGGACTACAAGAACACACCGGAAGGCAGATCCGTCCAAAGTAAGTATGGCAAAATACTCCATGCTTCCCGCCCAGAACCGCCACATAATTATCCCCGGATGCCGATGTCCAATCGTGCTAAAATTTTCTCTCCGTTTGCCGCCTTGCGAGGCTATGAGGATGAGATTGCTTCTGAAGGCAGAGATCATCTCAAAGGAAACAGAATCGAGCTGTCTGAAGAAGGCAAGCAAGCTCTGAACCAAACGATCAGCCAGCTTTGGAAAGGTCAAGAGATCACAATAAAATATTTCACGGACGGCTACTATGAGAATATAGCCGGAATACTGGATTCTGTGGATGTGATAAATAAAGAACTGCGAATTTACACAGGATTTATAAACGATACCGGCAAAGAGCTGCCGACCATTATTGCATTTGAAGATATATTAGAGATTGGGGTGAATATGACTTGAACTACTACTTTTGCGATGCCTGCCGCTACTGCTTCTCTGCCGAGGAACTACCTGACCGTTGTCCAGACTGCGGAGCGGTAGCACACGATAATAAAAAGGCAGTACGGCCGGCGAGTAAAACGGAAATCGAGGAATTGCTCAAAATACAGAAAGAAGATAAGGAGGACACACAAAATGAAAGCACATAAATATTGGTCACTTGGCGCACTTGCCTGCATGGCAGGATGCTTCTACACGGGCTGCAAAAAACTGATGCAGGCTCACAAGTATTTTGCTTGTGGCTCTCTGGTCTGCATAGGCATGGCAATCTACTCAGGCCACAAAATTGCACCGAAGAAGAAAAAAGCTGAAAAGCCTGAAAAATAAGAACACACGCCCTCGCCACAACAAGCGAGGGCTTTTTTGAACTCCAGGAGTTCACTTTATTTCCATCACAAGCTATACACTTCCATCATGAGCCGAATTCCGACTTTCAGACCTTCCTCAAAAGCGGTCTTTTCCCATGCACAGCACACCGTTCCCTGCCGGTCCATGATCTTCTCCCAAAGCGGAATCTTATCTCCGACGTAGTCATCTACGAGCCTATCCATACCTTCCAAGCTACACAGCCACTCTTCCAGTTCTTTTTCCTTGACCTTTGCAGTTTTCCCGGCAACTGTGTTTTTCTCTACTGGGTTGTTCTCTGTATAATGCTCGTAGATTAGATCCAGCAGATTCTCCACCGGCGGATAATATTCCGGCTTCGTTTTCTTCATGTACTCCTCCAGCATTTCTTTCAATTTTTCTATAATGCTACCATCCTTCCCAACCGAGATTCACATCCTCAGTTATGGCACATATTACCGTAGACTTTTGCACATAGCAACCTATTTTTTGCGGTCTTTTGGACGGCCCATCTTCTCCTTTACCTTGTCCGGCACATCAATCAAGCCGAACCGATAGAACATCCCGTAAATATAAGTCACGCCCCGGATATCCCCCAGAGCCTTTGGGCGGTCTACCACTTCTCCTTTAATGTTCTTCAGTGCCAAAATTATAGAACTCCACGCTAGACTTTTACTCTTCTCCCGGCGGTCGATCCACAGCTCTTTCGTGTACTCGCCGTTCCTGCCTTTCCGCACCTCATAAGTAAATGGCAATCCAGAGTAGGTTTTAAATCCTACCCCAGCATAGGCCAGAACCACACCCCAGAAGTTTTCTTCTGTCGAATCAGCCCTCCACCGCTTCATTGCTCTGTATCTCCGCTGCCGCTCTGCCCCAACACTGATCTTCTCTTTTTCTGCTGTACTTGGGAAGTACACGCCTTTTTTATAAGGCAGGTACGAGGTAACAGAGGCTTTGGAAAGTTTCAGGGTGTTTGCAGTTGAGAGTATGGAGGTTTTGTAGTCTTGTGTTTCTCGGTACTCTTCAAAAGTATTTTTTACTTTCTCCGCCACTTCAGATTCATACACACCGGCCGTGATGAGCAGCTTTCTTACTTTTATTGGATTTAATCCCAGTTCTTCGCCGATGGCCTGCAAGGACATCTCAGAATTATAAAGCGCCACAGCAGCATCCATCTGCTCTTTCAGGTTTTTCCCGGCATCATACTCCGGCTTCAACTTTTTCCGGCCGCCACCGGGCTTCCGGGGTTTATACGCTCTTTTTTCTCCCATGATTATTCGTGCAGCTCCAACGGCAGTCCATCCGGATCATGGAAGAATGTCATCTTCTTGCCGGTGTAATCATCCACACGGATCGGCTCACATTCAATCCCTACCTCCGCCAACTCTTTCACAATCTGCTCCACGCTCTCCACACAGAATGCAAGATGACGTAGCCCACAGGCTTCCGGGCGGTTTACACGCTTCGGAGGGTTTTCCTCAGCAAAAATCTCCAGCTCTGTGTGTTCATTGACACGCAGATCCAGCTTCCAGTCCTTACGCTCCGAGCGATAGTTTTCTCTGATGACAGAGAAGCCCAACTTGTTCACATAGAAATCCTTAGCTGCTTCGTAGTCAGATACGATGATTGCAATATGATGTATTTTAGACAAGTTCATTTTTCTCACACTCCATTTCTTTTAATTTTGTTCTTCTTTTATTTTCGTTATAAACTATATGGCAACCTTAAAAAAATACCGTGTGAACTCCTGGAGTTCAGTTTGTCCACACGGCCGATCTTATTTCAGTTTTTCGAGGATCTCGTCCGCGCTCATGCCGCTTGCCAACAGCTTCTTAAGCACAGCCTCGGCTTCGGTCTTCTTAGCTTCTTCAGCAACCTTAGCATCTGCCTTTGCCTTCTTCGCTTCCAGCGTTGCCACTTCTTTTTCGGTCTTCTTCAGAGCAGACTTCTTCTCTTTCAGATCAGCCTTCAAAGTGTCAATGTTGGCAGTGATGGATGCGATCTCAGTATTCAGGGACGCAATAGTCTCCTGCTTCTCCGCAATCTGAGATGCGTAGTCGTTATTGGTTTTGGGACGGTTTTTGCTGCCTTTCGTTCTGGGCATAGGTGATAACCTCTTTCCTTTTATAGTTGTTTAAGTGTAGTAGTGTGTTGGGATGAGGGCAATATCAGTGTTCTCTCATGAAAGATTCAAGTTCTTCTATTTTATATGTATCTCTAAGATTCACTGGATAATTTGTTCCTACTGATATATGTTCTTCCGGCATAACAAATCTAAACTCTTGTTCATCTTTAAAAAATACATCCTTGCAAAACAATACTCTATATGCAAAATCCCCGTAAAAGCTATACGTTTTTCGCCCATCTTCTACGACTGGTGGAACATCTTGCGTCACATATTTCATGTACTCCATGTCCATTGCGGTTTGTCCATTTTCTGCTGGGAATCCCTCATCAATATGAAAATAATGAACCAACTCACTTTTGATTTCACGTCCAATTGATGCTTTTACATCCTCTATAAAATTATTAGGATTATCAATTATGACAACACTATCAGCATTCGGGAAGTGTGTTCTAATCGTATTTTTTGTTTTCTCAGATAATTTGATTCTAATTTTGCCATCTTCCCCTAATTCACAGTCTTCATCAAAAACTGCAAACAAGCAAAAAACCGGCATTTTCTTAGCGGGAGCAACTCGTGCTATACACCTTGTCTGATTATTTATTTGTGTCAACACTTCATGCGTTGCTGGATCACACATAGTCATACTTTGAGCATATACCACTGTACTTGCTTCAAGAACATCTCCTTGCCCTCGAATCTTCATATTATCTTCTATTCCCCAGAATGTTTGGGCATTAGAGCAATAAAGATTTCCTGCAACTAAATTTTCCATATGCTCTTTTTGCCCGAATTTCAACAAGAATCTAATATCACTCATAACAGTGGCCTCTCTTCCTATGTTTATCATTTCATCACATCTCAGCCGATCATAAGATCGTTGCCTGCTGCTCACCACGGAGATGTGTGTGATTCATTCGAGCAGCGTAGGGAGCTACCGCTCCCAGTATATCACAATTTCATCCAGTTTTACAGACGCTTTCTTACCTTCATCACCGCACAGTACATTAAACCGCCTGGCACTCCGCCGACTGTGTTATAGAAGATGTCGGATAGCTGGAACGTTCCTAGCCGTAGCAATAATTGCAACATCTCAATGCTTATCGAGAAGATGAACGCTATCTTTCCGCTTTGCCACAGTATCTTCTTCCAGCCATTTCCTATCTTCTCTCCGAATGTCCACATCACTACTGCTGAGAACGGCACCATCATAATTACGTTCTCGATGCACTCAGTGGTCAGCTTCTGTTCACCATTCACAGTCTCCCAGATGCCCCAGCCACCCATGACATCGGATAAAGGATTCATCCAGAGGTTACGGTTCAATAATGTTCGGAACAAAATCATTGATGTCACAAAGGCCAATAGAAACAGTTTCCGAAAGAACACACGCTCCTTGAACTTCTGATACCATGTCACTATGGCACTCTTCCATCCCTTACCTGCTGCGGTAGGTTCATACGCATACAGATAGAAAAACATTGCGAGGAATGAAAGCAAGAGTGAGAATCCAAACGGCTCATACAGAGCAGTCAGGATGTTTGTGAGAATTTTGGATAACACTTTTATCATTCCACTGTTACACTCTTTGCAAGATTTCTCGGCTTATCCACGTCCAATCCTTTTGCAACACTTACATAGTAGCCGAGTAGCTGCAACGGAATCACTGCCAGGCTACCAACAAAGTGCTCGTCCACCTTTGGAACATAAACTGTGAAGTTTACCTGATCTTCGATTTCATACTTGCCATAAGTAGTGAGCCCCATCAGATAAGCACCACGGCTCTTGCACTCCAACATATTGCTGATAGTCTTTTCATAGAGTTCGCTCTGGGTCAGCACGCCGATGACCAGTGTTCCCTGCTCAATCAGGCTGATGGTCCCGTGCTTCAGTTCCCCAGCAGCATATGCCTCCGAGTGAATGTAGCTGATTTCTTTCAGTTTCAAACTACCTTCCAAGCAGACAGCATAGTCAATGCCACGACCTACGAAGAACACATCGTGTGCATTGGCATACTTTGCTGCAAACCACTGAATGCGCTCTTTATCTTCCAAAGTTTTCTGCATCTTCTCCGGGAGAGTCAACAGTTCAGAAATATAGTAGCTGTACTGTTCTTCAGTGATTTTTTCTCTAACCTTCGCAAACTGAACCGCCAGACAGTACATGGCTGCCAGCTGTGCACTGTATGCCTTGGTCGTTGCAACAGAGATTTCTGGACCAGCAAGGGTGTAGAACACTTTGTCCGCTTCACGGGCAATACTGCTGCCTACCACATTGACGATTGCCATTGTGGTTATGCCTTTTTCTTTTGCAAGTCGCAGTGCAGCCAATGTATCTGCTGTCTCGCCAGACTGGCTGACAACGATTACAAGTGCCTTCTGATTGAGCGGCATCTTCCGATAACGGAACTCGGATGCGAGTTCCACACGCACTGGGATATCCGCTATATCTTCCAGCACATACTGAGCAGCCATGCCCACATGCCATGCAGAGCCACAGGCAACAATATAGATCTGCTCAAAGTTTTTAATTTCGTCCTCGGTGATCTCCACACTGGATAGGTCGATAGCGCCGTTCTTGATCACAGAGTTAAGGGTATCCTGAACAGCTTTCGGCTGCTCATGGATTTCTTTCATCATGAAATGCTCAAAGCCGCCTTTTTCGGCAGCCTCGGCATCCCACTTGATTTCAGTGGTCTGCTTCTCGATCTCATCACCGTTCAAGTCATAGAAATGAGCTTCACCCGGAGTCAGTTTTGCGAACTCAAGGTTGCCAATGTAATACACGTTGCGAGTGTATTTCAGAATTGCCGGGACATCCGAAGCCACATAGGTCTCACCATCCGCAATGCCGATGATCATCGGGCTATCCTTACGTGCCACCCAGATCTCGCCCGGATTGTCACGGAACATCAGCTCAAGAGCGTAGGAACCACGGACACGCACCATCGTCTTAGCGATGGCATCAATAGGACCGAGGTTGTACTTCTTATAATAGTAGTCCACCAACTTGATGACTACTTCCGTATCCGTCTGGCTGTAGAACGTATAGCCATGCTTCAGCAGCTTTTCTTTCAGTTCGGTATAGTTCTCGATGATGCCGTTATGTACGCCAACGACCTCAGACTCCACTGTGCCGGAACCAGAACGGGTACAGTTACCTGAAACATGCGGATGTGCATTGGTTTGGCTCGGCTCACCGTGGGTCGCCCAACGAGTATGACCAATACCACAGGTTCCTTTCAATGCCTTGCCGCCATCTGTTTTCTCGATCAGATTGGACAGGCGTCCCTTCGCTTTCACGACTTGTGCCAGATTTTCTCCGTCACGGACAGCCAGTCCGGCCGAGTCATATCCTCTATATTCCAGTTTTGACAGACCATCCAACAGGATAGGTGCTGCCTGTCGGTTTCCTGTAAAACCAACGATTCCACACATAGGTTTATCCCTCCCGTTATTTAATCTATTATACTTTCCCTTTTATGCAAAACGACTCCGGGTAACTGCCAGAGTCGTCATTGACTTTACGCCTTATATCCCTTTTCGCAGATCACATTGACCACTTCATCAACATACTTCTGGCAAGTATCGTGGTCAGGTGCTTCCACCATAACACGAACCACCGGCTCAGTACCTGACTCACGCACCAGAATACGGCCGGTATCGCCCAGTGCTTCTGCCACAGCCTTGACTGCTGCCTGCACTGCTGGGTCGTTCTGTGCGGCCTTTTTATCCGTAACGCGGACATTTTCCAGCACCTGCGGATAGATCTTCAGCGGTGCTGCCAGTTCGCTCATTGGCTTCTTCTTTGCCAACATGACTTCCATCATCTTCAAGCTGGTCAGAATACCGTCACCAGTGCTTGCGTACTTGGAGAAGATGATATGGCCGCTCTGCTCACCACCAATACGGCAACCGTTCTTTGCCATATACTCGTAAACATACTTGTCACCCACAGCAGTCTTAGCGTAGCCGATGCCCTGCTCATCAAAAGCCTTGTAGAGGCCAAAGTTGGACATAACTGTGGTAACGACTGTATTATTTAACAGCTTACCACGTTCTTTCATATAGCAGCCGTAGATGTACAGGATGTGGTCGCCAGTGATAACATTGCCCTTCTCATCCACACACAAGCATCGATCAGCATCACCATCGTAGGCAAAGCCAACATCCAAGCCCTTCTCCACTACGAACTTCTGCAGACCCTCGATGTGGGTGGAGCCAGCATTATTGTTGATGTTCAGACCGTTCGGCTTGTTATTGATAACGTAGGTATCTGCACCCAGAGCATCGAAAACGCTCTTAGCGATATTCCAGCTGGAACCATTGGCGCAGTCTAGACCAACCTTCACACCCTTGAAGGAGTAAATACCCAAAGAAATCAGATAACCCATGTAGCGGTTGCGGCCTGCCACATAGTCCACGGTGCAGCCGATGTGCTCATGGTGCGCAAAAGGCAGCTCCGGCCAGTCCTTGTCAAATACATGGAGCTTGCCATCGATGTAGTCCTCTACCAGAAGCAAAGTTTCTTCCGGCATCTTTTCACCATAGCAGTCGATCAGCTTGATGCCGTTGTCGTAGTACGGATTGTGGCTGGCAGAAATCATGATGCCGCAGTCAAAGTCATCCACACGGGCAATGTAGGCCACGGACGGAGTGGTGGTGACATGGAGCAGATAAGCATCTGCACCGGAAGCAGTCAGACCAGCCACCAGACTATATTCAAACATATAGGAGCTGCGACGCGTATCCTTACCGATGACGATACGGGCAGGCTCTTTATCTCCGTTGCGCTCACGGAGAGCATTATAATACCAGCCGAGGAAACGCCCCACCTTGTAGGCGTGGTCGGCTGTTAATGTAATTCCGGCTTCACCACGGAAGCCGTCTGTCCCAAAGTATTTAGCCATAATTCACTTTCCATTATATCTGTTTTAATTGATAAAACATTCTAACACGGTTGTCCATTCATCGTATTGAAAGTTACTTTATCTGCAATAAATTTATTTTTTTTCCAAGTTCTAAATCCCACATAGCTGGTTCAAAGTAACCGCCAAATAATGATGCGGTCAGATATAAAATTACCCCAGCCCTTTGCGAGTTGGAGTAATTCACTATAATTCACATGCGATTTTTGATAGATTGGAGTTTTTC
>NZ_JBQHUL010000062.1:0-10250 GCF_052065235.1 Blautia sp. HCP28S3_G10
AGTGAAAAACTCCAATCTATCAAAAATCGCATGTGAATTATAGTGAATTACTCCAACTCGCAAAGGGCTGGAGTAATTTTATATCTGACCGCATCATTATTTGGCGGTTACCAATAAAAAACCCTGTTGCTCACGCACCAGGGTTTTGGTTTATCCATCCGCATTTAACAAAAGATTAGGCTTCTATTCAACTTCTGAAAACTCATCTTTTCCAACATTACATAATGGGCATTCAAAATCTTCCGGAACATCTTCCCATTTTGTTCCTGGTGCAATACCACCTTCTGGATAGCCCTTCTCCTCATCGTATTCCCATCCGCAAACATCACATACGTATTTCATTCGTTGTTCCTCCTTGTAAATATATTAATACACAGCCTATATTACTGTTATATTTGTGTTGTTCTGTAACCTTAATATGTATAAATGCTTTTAGCATTTCCATAATCCATGCAGGTTACAATATGCATATACTTCTTCTACCTGTTCACCATCGCAAAGACAAAAATCTGCTACCGGCTCCTGCCCTGGATTTAACTGTTTTCTGTATATTCCCTAGTTTGTATTTAATGTAATCCACTCAATGAAATGCTCTTCAATCATTGGATGTTTTGTCTCTCCGACCACGACATGAACATGACTGTCTTCTATCGTATATACAGGTACATGCTTCTCGACAGCAGCATCTGTCACTCCGGCTTTTAATTCCTGAATAGGTTCTCCGCAACAAATTACAGGTACACCCTTATCCTTTACCTTTTCAACAATGCTTACAAATATAATACCTTACTTCCATGTGTAAAATTTATAATTCAATTGTCTCCATAATCTTTTTCAATGAATCTGCAGATTTCTTAAGCTTTAACGCTTCCTCGCCACTTAAATTAATAGGTATATCAGACTCAATACCATCTGCACCTACAATAGCTGGCATACTTAACGATACTCCGTCAATATCATATACTCCATGAATCATGTGTGATACAGGAAGTATTGATTTTTCATCTCTCATAATCACTTCGCAGATTCTTTTTACAGACATTGCAATTCCATAATATGTAGCGTGCTTTTTGTTTATAATCTCATAAGCACTGTTCTTGACTGCTGTAGCTATTTCTGCCGTGTTTTCCTTGTACTTGTAATGTCCACGCATTTCACACATTTCACTTAATGGAACACCAGATACATTGGCTGATGACCATGCTACAACTTCGCTGTCTCCATGCTCACCTACTATAAATGCATGAACACTCCTGCTGTCCACAGATAAATGCTCACCAAGCTTATATCTTAATCTGGCACTATCTAACACAGTACCCGATCCAATAACCCTGTTTTCTGGAAGTCCTGATAACTTTATGGCTACCTGAGTCAGGATATCTACCGGATTCGCAACTACAAGCATGATACCTGCAAAATTTCTCTTTGCTATTTCAGGAATGATTGACTTAAATATTGCTACATTTTTATTTACGAGATCAAGCCTTGTCTCTCCCGGTTTCTGTCCCGCTCCGGCAGATATGACAACAATTGCAGCATCAGCCACATCATCATAATCTCCGGCATATATTTTCATCGGACTTGCAAATGGAATACCATGACTGATATCCATCGCTTCTCCTTCTGCCTTGTTCTTATCTGCATCGATAAGGACAATCTCTGTAAACAAGCCACTCTGCATCAGAGCAAATACCGATGCAGAACCAACAAAGCCACAGCCTATCATTACTGCTTTTTTTGAATTAATCACTTTCTTCTTCATAATAATCTCATCTCCTTAATAATTCTCTTCATGTACTTCAAAATAGCTCTGTGGATGATTACATACCGGACATACTTCAGGCGCCTTAGTTCCTACCACAATATGTCCGCAGTTACGGCATTCCCATACCTTAACTTCGCTCTTTTCAAATACCTGTGAAGTTTCAATATTCTTAAGAAGTGCACGATATCTTTCCTCATGGTGCTTCTCAATCTCACCTACTGCCCTGAATTTTGCTGCAAGCTCAGGGAATCCTTCTTCCTCAGCTGTTTTAGCAAAGCCATCATACATATCTGTCCACTCATAATTTTCGCCTTCTGCCGCTGCCGCCAGGTTTTCCTTTGTATCACCAATTCCTGCTAATTCCTTGAACCACATCTTTGCATGTTCTTTCTCATTATCTGCAGTCTTTAAAAACAATGCTGACATCTGCTCGTAACCTTCCTTTTTTGCTACAGAAGCAAAAAAGGTATACTTATTTCTTGCCTGTGATTCCCCTGCAAATGCCTCCTGTAAATTCTTCTCTGTCTGTGTTCCTGCATATTTGTTTGCTGCCATCTCTTTTACCTCCGTTTTCTTTACTACTTTTTCAAAATCTGATGCCGGGTACTTGCACAAAGGACATATAAAGTCATCTGGTAATTTCTCGCCTACATATTCATATCCGCAAATTCTGCAACGCCATATTGTCTGACTGTCCTCTGTTTTAGTAACTGTCACAGAAATGTATGCATTTGTACCTTCTGTAATATAATAAATACCATTTGTGCCCCTGGCACACTGCTCAAATGCTTCAAACTTATTGGTATCTCTTCCTGATTGGAAGCCAAAATGTTTGAACAATTCAAATTGTGCCTTCTGACTTAAGACTGATACAGTAAATTTTCCGGTTCTTTGAATCATATCATGCGTATAATTTGCTTATTTACACAGATACTTAACTGGTTTGGTTCCGAAGCTGCCTGAATGGCTGTATTAATGATGCATCCGTTATTTTTTTCTGCTTCTTTAGCGGCCAATATAAACAGTCCATAACTCAACTTATACATTGCTTTCCTATCCATGCTGTTTCTCCTTTACCTTCTCCCTGCATTTCGAGCAAATGCCTTTAAATGAAATATCATAATCCACAAATTCAATTCCATGAGTGTTATGAATTCTTTCCAGCAAATCCGGTATTGGATCCATATCCACATCAAAAACTTCACCGCACTTTATACATCTTACATGGTAATGATTTTTCAATGTAAAATCAAATCGGTTCGGTCCATCCGGAACTTCAACCTTTCTTAATGCACCTTCCTCTACCAATATATCAAGATTTCTATATACAGTTCCTTTTCCAATTGCTGGATATGCTTCTTTTATAAATTCATACACTTCATTTGCCGTAACGTGTCTTCTCATTTCGTATACGGTATTTCTTACAAGATCTTTTTGAATGGTATTTCTCCTACTTGTCATTCGTCCTCCTTATTAGGATTAGTTCCTAATAAGGATTATATGCCACTATTATCCTGTTGTCAATAAAAATAGTAATAATTCTCTTTATTATAAAAACTGCCAAACTGAGCATCTTTTACCTGAATAACTATTTTATTTCGCGTTCAAATACATATTCTGAATCTGAAGATAAATCAGACGTGAACTACTCGGCAACTGAGTTACCAGAACATCTGAAATCTGGCGGGATACCGCCTTTTTTCAGGGTGCGTCCATGACACCAATACTGCTTGCCTTTCGGCTATGCAGCTACTTTTATTATTTTTGGATTTTTCAGTCCGGTTACGGACAGTTCTTTTTGCTTTCCGGATAGGGAAAGATATTTCCGCAGGATATTAAATGCGCCTACTGCATCTGCATTATATCTTACTCCGTCAGTTATATACACGCCCCGTTCTTTTCGATTTGATGCTTCTGCATATCTTTTTGATACTTCTGGTGATAACGGGCTGCACTGGCTGGTATAGCTTTCTTCCTGCTTTATCAATTGTATCCCATACAGTTTCAGCTTATATTCCAGCATGATATACAGCCTGTTATATGGCAGTCCGTGAAACTTCTGGTTGGTCTTATGCCCCATATTTTTCTCTTTACGGATGTTTCGGATGTCTCCCACAACCACACAGCGGATATCTTCTTTTTTACAGTATTCTGCAATCCATCTGGTCACTTTGTGAAGATAATCCTTCACTGCATTCTGCTTTTTCCTGTAAAGTCTCCGAATATGTTTCGATGATTTTGGATATTTTATTCCTCTTTCCGACTGCTGTGCATACCATACGGACTGCGCTCTGGCGATCTCTTTATGAAAATATCTTTCCAATGAAAGGTATTTCCTTCCCAGTATAAAAGTCCTGCCATTTCCGGAATCATAACAGGTCATCAGATTATGGAGTCCAGGATCAATAGATAAATAATGACCATTCTGAGAAAGCTGTTCCGGCTCTTCAATCTCATAAATGACAATAAGGTCGCACTTTCCGTTTTTGGGTGGATAGATCCGCAGCTGTTTTATACGATCCATGTTCCTGAAAATCTTATTTTCAAGATATAGAAATTTTTCATGGATTCCATAGGTTTCTTCCATATAGCTTTTCAGATCTTTTGGCAGAGACAGACGCAGCTGGTCTGAGCCTTTCTCATGCCGGATCCCCATCTGCATGTATGTGACCGGTATATTGTCCTGTTTAAAACGGGGCGGATTTGGCTCTTTGATCCCTCCGGTCTTTTTCAGGACATAAAAAGATTTCCATGCTTTATCCAGCTGCTTGCAGGTCTCCTGCGCTGTCTGTGCCGGCAGCTGTCTGTACCACAGATCTCCTTTATGTGCTTTTTTCTGATAATACCAGTCAGGATACTTTTCCAGTCCCAGCTCTTTATAATGATGGCGTTCATAGTTGCAGACATTCCAGAGTTTGGAAGCCGCATAACACATATGCCCTATAATGTTAGAGTATTCCGTACAGATCTTTAACGATGCTCTGTGTGACAGCCGCATTCCTCTCCCCTCCTTCAGACAGCTATACAGATGAATCTTTACACTCCACCCTGATTTAATACGATTTGCTCTGATGTTCAATATAACGGCGGATATTTTCTTCAGATACAGATCCGATTGTCTCCACATAATAGGAATGGTTCCACAGCTCTCCCTTCCATAGCTGGTTTCTTATTTCCGGAAAACGTTTGAATAATTTTCTGCCGGTGATCCCCTTCAGATATTTGACAATTTCTGTTATAGACAGCTTTGGTGGAGCTGATACAAAACAATGGACATGGTCACCTTCACCACATTCAAATAAATGAACGGCAAAGCCCTTGTCCTCAGCAATCTGCTGCACCAGTTCCTGAAGGTATTCTTCAATTTCTGGTTTTAATATTTTCCGTCGGTATTTCACCGACCATACCATATGGTAGTTAATATTACATACACAAGTTCTATAATGTATTAGATTTTCTTTCATACATATAGTATAACATAATGAGTGGAAATGCACAATAAGAATCGAACATATTTTCGATTAATTGTATGCCGGTTACGGCATTAATGTCAAGCTTAATATCAAAGGGGGAAAAGGGATTATTATATTATTTCAATGTGCAGATATGCACAATTCTACGCTTTCATCTCGGTAATTGAATTGCCAAGGATTCCCGCTTATCGTCCTAAAAGAATGGCTTGGCATCGAAATTAACCCGGCTGAGCTGGATACAGAGCTATCCGAGCTGCCAGGCCTGCTCTCCTCCTACCAGCAGCTCAGAAACGCCTGGCACAATATCCATCATGTGGAACCAGATAGCATAACCCCGTTTCAGATTCAGGAAAAATACGGCTTCGACTGGCGATATCAAGAGTATGTCCTCGATCCATGTGAGGACAATGAACAGGACGCTGATTCTACTGCAGAGCCTGCGCAGACAAACGAAGTACAGACACTGTCTAAAAGAATTATAGAACAAAATAGAGAGACCTATGATTCGCTGGCCTCATCAGACAAAGAGAGGCCGGAGTGATCCGACCTCTTTTCATTATTCTTCAATATTTAAAATCAATATATAGAATAGATAAAGTTCAATCTGTTTTCAACAATATTACACTTTATGATTCTTTTCGTTTTAATAATTCAGGAAGCATCAAAATCACTGCAGCACAGATAATCATGGTTGCTCCTGCCATAAAAAAATAACTTTTAAAATCTGTTCCGGCAAGTGGTGTAATGATATAAGTTGGAATCACTACTGCACCAATTAATTCCAGTGTGGCAATAATTCCTGTTGCTGTTCCTGCGTATTGAGGTCCAATTTCCGGAAGAAGTGCCGGAAAGGACATAAAAGTTGGCATCATTGCTCCGAAACAGAAACCTGTTGCGCCAAGCGTAATCACTATACCAATTGGTTGAGATGACCAGGCGATTGCGGAACATACTGCCACAATCAGACTGAATATCAGAAGACACGGTTTCATCTTTCCTATCCTTGCGATCAGAATGGTTCCTGCCAATGAACCCACCATGTTTCCCACTGTCAGCGCCGCTGTCAGCATGCCTGCCGTCTGAATAGAAATTCCTCTGGATTCTATTGCTGTAGGCAGAAAAGAAGTCAGACATACATTACATCCCATTATGCACATCAGGCAAATTCCAACCAGCCATACATTTTTACTCTTTACAGATGCTATAAAAGCTTCTTTTGCAGAACGGTTCTCAGCAGTCGAATTATTTTCGCCGGTATTTCCATCTTTCATAAAAAGAATCCAAAGTACAAGAATTATTGTTTCAAACACTGCTGACACAATAAATGCTGATTTCGTTGATGGAAAAAATGCTGTTGTAGCTGTACCAAATGTCATTCCCAGTGTGCAGCCTACCATGGTTACACCCATAATCGGACCGATTTTTTCAGGTGCAAACCAGCCACCAATGATTTTTGACATATTAATATTCAGAAATGTAATTCCAAAACCAGACAGTACCATTGCAGTGTACATAGGCAGGTAACTTCCGGCAAAAGGTCTGATCCAAAGCCCTACAGCCATGATTACAAGACCGACAGAACATATCTTTTTGACGCCAAACTTATCTGACAAAATTCCTGCAATAATTCCAAGAAAAATAGCTGAAAGCATTGGTGCTGAAAAGATGCTTGAAAACTGAACTGGTGTCATTTCCAGTTCCTGCATAAGTTGTGGTGCCAGTGGCGACAGCTGGTACTGAAAATAATTACCGCAAAACAATCCAAGAAACAGAATCACTGCCACTACACGACCATAACCAGTATTTGTTTGTTTCATGCTTTTCCTCCTTCCAGTCATGGACTTTTCTAATCTTCTGCATCCTGATAAGCAATACGGCTATATTCATAGACAGCATCTGCAAAAATTGGATATAACGAAGAATCATGCCCCGGTTTTCCGTCCAGTGAAACATCCTGACAGAATAAAACACCTTTATCTTTGTATTTCTCCACAAACTCATATGCAATTTTTCTAATCTCTTCCGGTGTGGAGCCTGTCGGAAGAATCGGGCTGCTTACAGCAAATGTAATGTGTTCATCTTTATACTTTTCAATAAGTGCATCTACGTCATTGATAGCGGCCTGCGGAAACCAGAAATCTTCTCCGGTCATTACCATTGCCGGTACCAGTCTCTCAGCTTTTCCGCAGCAGTGATGTTCAAAAATAATATCATTTGCATGACAGAAATCTACGATCTTTTTCATTGGTGGAACAAAAAATTTGATTGCTGTATCCAGTGAAAAAAACGGACCATTTTGTGTTCCCCAGTCATCATGAAGCATAACACTGTCTATATGACATACTTTGATGACGCGACCGATATAATCAACATACATATCTGATAATTTATCTAAAAATGCAATCACATCCTCTTCTACATCTTCATCCACTAATGCCATGGCAGCATTGTCCACATCCATCAGACACATCATTCTTTCCCAGAGTCCCAGCTGAATACCCAGCTGATTGGCCTTATCAGTACCAAGATATTCTTTATTCATTTCTCCCATTTCCTGAAAATCAATTTCATCAAGATCCGGCCATTTGATTACTTCTCTCCATTCTGAAATATCCGGCATGATTGGATTTCCTGGTCTTGTCGTTGCACCTGCAGATAAAGGTTCCCACTCCAGTTCAAGACCAAACCATCCCTTCGTTGTCTTCGGACGCTTGGAATAGTCAATATATGGTCCTCCATCCAGACACTGGTGATGTGCAATGCAATCTGGTGTCTGTCTTGGGCGAAATTCATTGATATCACAGAACACCCATCCATTATTTACCATCCAGTACGGTGTTTCACCTCTGAATAACATTTTGAAATTTTCTCTCGTATCAATCGGTCTGTAAAATCGCGGATATTCCGGTACTTCAAATAATTTGCTGTCTCCGCCACCGGCAAGTTCCATCCCTTTAATTGCCGGATACATCCCTATAATTTCATGTTCTTTTTCTGCATTATACTTTTCTCTTGACATAGCTTTTACCTCCCTTAAGTAGTCTGCTTTACTCTGTATAAAAAGTATACTGTTTCTTCTCTTTTTCTCGCAAGACAACAAGTAACTTGTATTTTCACAGGTTGAGTGATACAATTTGTTGTATCTAAAATGAGGTGGTGAAATGATATGAAAGTTCCTATTTCCCTTTTGCTCTATAAAATTAAACAAAAAAACAACGCTGTTATCAGCAGAATTTCACAGGATATTTCTGTTGGACCTCCGATCTTTCCTGATAAAGCAGAAAAGAATAAAGAACATATTGTTGTTGTTAGCAACACCCAGATACCACATTTTGTAGCCCATAAGTCATTTCCATTAATTGTTTATGCAGACGTTGATGAAACAGTTCTGCAAAAGACACCAGGGAATTATATTGCCTATCCAAAAGGGTATTCTGTTTTCCAGGTCTTCAATGAACTTACGGAACTGTTTGAGATTTTTGAAAAATGGTATTCAGAACTGGATGATGCATTGAATCAATATTATAGTTATAATGCTATTATTAACAGCTGTGAAATCTTTATCTCTGTCCCGATTGCTCTGGTCGATACACAATTTAAATACGTTTGCTATTCCAAGCGGCTTGCTGCTGTTACAGGATATGACAAGTATGTCCAGAACAATATCTACCTTCCATTGGAAGATATAAACTATCTTAATTCCCTGCCGGATTACAAAGATCTGGAAGAAAAAACAGACGTCTTTCATTATGTTGCTGTAGAAAATCTTCTTCACAAAAATATTTTTTACAATAATACTTATATTGGCCGTCTGTCGATACCATACTCCGACGATCCTGTTGAATGTCAGTGTTATATGCAGATTCTGAATATTCTTTCTCAGTATATTGAGAAACTCTATGATCGTTTTGGTACTTTTCGCCGTCTGGAACCCCATGATACTGAATTGAAAGAACTGCTGACAGATCTTCTCTATAACAGAGCTACTGATACAACCAGTCTTATCAAACTGCTTCATGAAAAATCTTTTCAGGAAAATGACACCTTTCTATTGGTCTGTTTTACTTCTGTATTTACAAATAATAGCGAGGACACTACCATGGCACTGGCAAAACGTCTTGAAATGCAATCGTCAGCTGTAATCTGTCTTCAATTTAAGAACCAGATTATTGCTCTTGTGAATACAGATCTCTATCACCGGTGTTCCACTGACTCTTTTCTGCAAAGTCTGTCTTATTATCTTCGCGACAGCCTTCTGAAAGCCGGCATCAGCAGAGAATTCCACGATTTATCTAAACTTCCGGCTGCATATAAACAAACTCAGATTGCTTTTGAAATCGGTTCAAAACAAAGTTCTACACTTTGGAGTTTTCAATTTGACCATTATGCTTTCGATTATTTTCTTTCCCATGGATTGGATGATTTTACACCGGAACAAATTTGTCATCCTGCCTGCCTGAAAATCAGAGCATACGATGCGCTTCATAATACAGAGCTTGAAAAAACGCTTCGTACTTATATTGTATCATTATATAATTCTTCTGCCTGTTCAAGACTTTTGTACATCAACAGAAGCTCTTTTTTAAAACGTATGGAGCGCATCGCTCAGATTACAAAAATAAATTTTTCTGATCTGAGAGAACGTCTGTATTTGGAACTGTCTTATTCTTTGCTATGAACCAACAGGGACGGAGTCAATAACGTTTAGTTAAGTTTTTTTCAAATCAACCATTGACAAAGGTGTAGAAATGTGCGGCCGCCTTACTGATTACCATAATCAGTAAGAGGCAAAGCGCTGCACAGAAGGTACGGAAAGCGAACGCTTGCTACGCGATTTATTTCGAAAAGGAATTGATGCTGATATACTCCATAAAGTCTTTACATAAAGTCTTTACACAATTGTAAGCGCCAAATATTCCTGCGGATTTCCTAACACTCTGTTTCCCTCTATAATTGTAGGCGAAAGATATTTAGACTATTTCACTACAATTACGGAGGATAAGTTATGGCAA
>NZ_JBQHUL010000063.1:0-10141 GCF_052065235.1 Blautia sp. HCP28S3_G10
TCGCATTATGACTGTCTGAAAAAGCGTTAAGTATACCAGCATCCAATATTTATCAAGACTATTTACAGTACATTTTCCTTAAGTAAATGACATTGGGAGTGAACAGTAACAATGTAGATTTATTGACATTTTTAACTTTTTTATATAAAAAACTGCCTGTTTTATGGCAGTTTTTTGTGTTTTATTGAGATTGTTACAGAAAAATATTCTGTGTTATAATAATACTCACCGTGCGAAAACTGTCGTATAATGCGACAGTAGCAGAAGTTACTGTAGATGGAACAGTAACAGTATTATTACAGGAGGCGAATGTTGTGAAATACTTAAGACAGTTCGGAATCATCCTTGGCGTTACCTGTGCGGGAGAGATCATGAAATATTTTATCCCTCTTTCTGTACCTGGAAGTATCTATGGTTTGATTCTGATGTTTGTTCTGCTTCTTACAGGAGTTTTGAAAGTAGAACATGTAAAAGAAACCAGTGAATTTCTGATTGAGATCATGCCGCTGATGTTTATTCCGGCAGGTGTGGGACTTCTTACATCATGGAGTCTTTTGCAGCCATTTCTTGTTCCGTTGCTTGTGATAACGATATTATCTACATTTATCGTTATGATCGTAACAGGCAAAGTTACAGATTTTCTTTTATCACGAAAAGGAAAAAAGGAGGAACAGAAAAATGGATAAACTGATTCTCAGTTCTGCAACAATAGGGATCGTGATCAGTCTTCTGGCTTATGAGATTGGTCTTGCAGCGCAGCGTAAATGGAAACTTGCAGTATTAAATCCCCTGCTTATATCAATTGTTCTGGTAATTGCGTTTCTTGTTGCTTTTCATGTGGATTATGAGAGTTATAACAGCAGTGCCCAGTATCTCAGTTATCTTCTGACACCGGCAACTGTCTGTCTTGCGATTCCTCTGTATCTGCAGCTGGAACTTCTCAAAAAGAATATAGGTGCAATCCTCGGAGGAGTACTTTCCGGGGTTCTTGCAAGTCTTGGCTCAGTACTGGCTATGTCCATTCTTTTTGGCCTTGATCATCAGCAGTATGTGACAATGCTTCCGAAGTCCATTACAACAGCTATTGGTATGGGCGTTTCCGAGGAACTTGGCGGCTATGTGACGATTACAGTTGCAGTCATTATTATCACCGGTGTACTTGGAAATATGTTTGCAGAATATATCTGTAAACTGTTTTGTATCAAAAGCCCAATTTCCATAGGGCTTGCTATCGGTACCGCATCACATGCAGTAGGAACAGCCAGAGCTATGGAGCTTGGAGAAGTAGAAGGTGCCATGAGCAGTCTTGCAATTGTTGTATGTGGTCTGTGCACAGTAATTGGCGCATCAATCTTCTCATATATCTGGTAAGACAATAAAAACTTTTAAAGAATCTGTCAGTGGCAGGTTCTTTTTTTGTGCATGTCTGCATAGGATACAGGTGAAGGAGGTAAAAGTATGATACATAACCATTCATCTGGAAAATGCAGATTATTAAAACGGTTTTTCGTGATATGCATGGTATTGCTGTTAATCTGCAGCGTATCTCCGAACCTTATCACGGCAGAGGCTGACACGGAAACCAGAGAATCTGTATCGGAAGATTTTGCAGAAGAAAATCATAATACAGAAGCACAGATGATTTCAGATGAGGAAAAAAGGGATGAGAATGAATCGGACAGGCAGGTACTTTCAGATGAAAATAAACTGCCGGCAGGAACTGCCGAAACTGTATCTGATGAAATATCAACAGATGAAACAGCACCAGACGAAACTGTATCAGATGGAGATATACTTCAGCCAGAGGAAGATACAGAAACAGATCTTGAGATTGTGGAAGATGATGAAAACGAGATTGAAATAAAGGAAGAATCAGAAGCTGCTGCGGGACAGGCTGTAGAATCCGAAAATGAGTTGAAACTTATGGCAGAAAGTACAGATACGGTCAGTAAAGTCCAGCTTACGGAGTCTGTTCAAAAGGATAGTTGCCTTCATATATCTGTGCTGTCTACGGACGGAACAGACCTTACCTGTGAGCAGTTGATCAGAGACGGATATACAATTACCTGGTACAGAGATGGTGCGGCGGTGGAAAGAGTGTGCGTGACAGGAGAAAATTATAATCTGGCAGAAGATTATAGCTGGCTGAATGTGGCACAGATGCTGGCAAATGGAAATACAGTGATAGATGGCGAGGATTTTACAGGCGCCGGAAGTTTTTGGAAGCAGTAAACGATGCTCCGCTTCCGGAGAAAACAGAAATACAGACAGATGGAACAGGACATGCATCATTTATTATGGATTACGGAACTCCCGGTGCGTACTGCTACAGAATATGGCAGCAACCCGGAAGTAACAGCAGGGGTCATTACGACCGCACTGTCTATTATATAAAGATTACCGTGACAAATGGAGAAAATAATAAGCTGGAGTCTGCAGCTTCCTTATACAGGGACAGTGAGATGAAAGGAAAGAAAAGCGAGATCATATTTACAAATACATATGAAAAGAAAAAGAGTCCTGCAATAAAACAACAGGCAGATAGCGTGGGCAGCCAGACTGTTCAGAAGCATACCTCCGTTCAGGCAATACAGAAAACTGTGACAGGTCAGTCTGTGAAAACCTCAACAAAACCGGAAACAGGAGATAATACACCGGTACTGTTCTGGACAGTATTGCTTGGCGCGACAGGAATCATTCTTGTGGTGTTGTATATAAAACTGATCAGACGAAAAAACAGATAAAAAAACAGATAAAAAATATCTGCACAACAACAAAAATACCTGTGCTTCTGAGAATACGAAAACATATTCCCGAAACACAGGTACTTTTTTATCTGAAAAAATATTATTCAGCCATTTTGGCTTTTACAAGTTCAAACTCATCTGTGATCTCTTTGGAAGGTGCTTTTGTCAGGAGGCTGACGATCACAATTGCGATACAGGAAATCACGAATGCAGGAAGCAGTTCATAGAAATCAAGGATACCGCCCATAGGACGTACAAGGTATTTCCAGATAAATACCATGGACCCACCGGTGATCATGCCCGCAAGGGCTCCCTGCCAGTTTGTTCTTCTCCAGAAAAGTGAGAAGAGGACAACAGGTCCAAAAACAGCACCAAAACCGGCCCATGCAAATGATACGATATTGAATACAGAACTATCAGGATTTTTTGCAAGGAAGGCAGCGATCACAGCAATCAGAAGAAGGGTGATACGGTCAACCCTCATGCTTTCCTGTTTTGTTTCACTTTTCTTAAAAAATCCGCCAAGCAGGTCAGAGGAAACAGCGGAAGCGGCAGCAAGAAGCTGAGAGTCTGCTGTTGACATGGTAGATGCAAGGATACCTGCCAGAATTGTTCCTGCCAGGAGTGCCGGAAGAATACCATGAGTACTGAGAAGGTCCGCAATTTTTACTATAATGGTTTCGGAAGCAGAACCTTCCAGTAAAGTAAGTTCCCCAGCATTTGTCATGCCGAGGCCTACAACACCGATAAGAACAGCTACAGCAAGTGAGATCACTACCCAGGAGGTGGCAACTCTTCTTGAGAGAGAAAGTTTTTTCTCATCTTCGATGGCCATGAAACGGAGAAGAATATGAGGCATTCCAAAATATCCAAGTCCCCATGCGATCATGGAAAAGATATTGATAAGAGGATAAGGCTCTTCCATACCGCTTACAGGATTGTATGTAGTAGTCATTGTAAGATAGCCCGGAAGAGAGCTGGCATTATCAACAACAGCTCCCCAGCCGCCTGCTGTCTGAATTCCGAAAATGAATACGATAACAAGGGCAATGGACATGATGATACTCTGGATAAAGTCTGTGGTGGAAGCTGCAAGGAAACCTCCAAGTGTTGTGTAGGCAACGATAACGATCGCACTGATGATCATTGCCGTGAGATATTTTACTCCGAAAAGACTGGAGAAAAGCTTGCCGCAGGCAGCAAATCCGGAAGCTGTATATGGAATAAAGAAAACAACAATAAAAACGGCTCCGATCGCCTGAAGGATCTTGCGGCTGTCGCGGAAACGGTTGCTGAAAAAAGATGGCAGTGTGATGGAGTTTCCGGAAATATGGGTATAAAGGCGGATTCTCTTTGCAACAATTTTCCAGTTAAGGTAAGTTCCGATAGCAAGGCCGATAGCAGTCCAGCCTGCATCTGCGATACCGGAAAGATAAGCAAGACCGGGCAGTCCCATAAGGAGCCAGCTGCTCATATCAGAAGCCTCAGCGCTCATTGCGGTAACCAGAGGTCCGAGCTTACGTCCGCCCAGGTAAAAATCAGAGGAATCATTGTTCTGTTTGGAACAGAGATATCCGACGAAAAGCATCGCACCGAGATATACAATGATCGCGATCATAATACAGATGTGTGAAGTTGTCATAGTTACGTCTCCCTTCAGAAAAGTTATGTTATGATAAATCTTTATGCATATCATTACAATTTGTTATGCCATGCATTACATTCTATAATAGACAAGAAAAAAAGTAAAGTATTTTTTGCGTGCTAAAGTGATAAATTGAAGTTGTCGTGAACGAAGTGAACAATAACAAATTGAATTATATAGAATTATGTAAATTAAAATATAAACCTTGACAGAATACATGTTCTCTGCATATAATAAGAAAGCAGAAACTTTATAAACTTTCGTCTGTACACCAGTATTTTTTCGGAATTATCCGGAAACTCTTTATCAGGGCTTGTACTGGTTTCGACGGGGGCTTTGAAGTTGGGGCAGCCATCCGCAGACTCCGGGACTGCGTATCAACCTGGAAACTAAATATAAACGCAGACGAACAGTACGCGTTAGCAGCCTAAGCGCTGCTCGTCAGCCCTGATGCACTCACACTTCAGGAATCTGGCGTCAACCATGTGAGAAACCTTGCCGGGTAAGCTTTGCCCCGGTAGATGTATCATGAAGCTACTGAAGCAGTAAGCCTGTCGGTGGGCGTGCGGCGGAGGGAATGTCAAAGCAGCGACTGTGATGGGAGATACCGCAAGGGATAGGCTTTCGGACAGGGGTTCGATTCCCCTCAGGTCCACCAAAAGTACCTTACTCGAACTATTATGGCTAAAAAAATTTGAGCCGTTCGAGTAAGTTGACATATTCGTGGAATTATTTATGGTATAAAGACCACATCCAAAGATTTTCTGGATGTGGTCTTTTGCTATGTCTATATAATAGCTCAGCTTGCTTGAGCAATCCTGTGCTAATCTATTAATTCGTATAATATCATCTTTAACCGGTTCAAGAATCTGGTCGAAAGGTGGCTTAAATTCTGCATCTACCTTAAATTCCATATCTGCGTCGTTACTAATATAGAACTTCTCGAATATTGCTTGATTCATCAGCTTTTTAATTGTGTCACTGGCGTTTTTATATGCCTCACCGCAATTCTCTACAATATCTAGTGCTCTCTTAAGATTTTCGGTTATTTGCTCAAAGGTGGTATCGTGCATTTTGATTTCATGCTCAATGCTTGCCAATTCTTTTGCAATTTTCTGCTGTTCGGATTTAAGAAGGTCTAATGGAATCGCATCGCAGTAATGAGCTTCAAGAAGTTTTTTCGTTTGTTTTCAAGCTTGGCTTTTTCGCCTTTAAGTCCATCCAGCTCAGCATCATATTTTGCTCTTTCTGTGGAGATTATCTCTTGTATGCAAGATTCCAGCAGAATTCGAACTTCCGGTGGAAGCTGGTATGCTTCGTAGATTTTTTCAATCTCTTTCTCTACGACGTCTATCAGAACGGCCTTTGTTGTACAATCTTTTCTACGTTTACTATGACGGCCACTGCATACAAAATATGGATATATGGTGCCATCTTTTTTCTTTTCGTTGCTCACCATCATTCGTTCACCACAGTATGCGCAGTAAATGCTTCCTTTCAGAAAGTGGGGATGTTTAAGATTGCGAGTGCCGTTAATCCTCGATGCAAGTATCGCTTGAACCTTGTCCCAGGTTTCGGTATCTACAAGCGCTTCGTGGCTTCCAGGATACTCAATGCCCTTATATTTTACAACGCCTTTATAATAGGGGTTTACGAGAACCTTATGGAGTGTTTTGAGCGTAACGGGCTGAGAGGAGATTTTAGGCGTTGATCGAGTATTGAGCCCACAGGCCGCCAAGTGATCAGCCAAATCTGCAACAGTCCAATTTCCAGTAGCATATTCTTCAAAAGCCAACTTAATCAATGGTGCACGTTCCGGATCTGTGATGACGGTACGCTCCTCACGTCCTTTATCGTCGACAAGACGGATATTTTGATAGCCAATCGGAGCTCGACCGACTGTGCCGCCTCCTTTGATTTTTTCGCCCATACCTTTTTTGACTTCGGTGGCAAGATTTTGCGAGTAAAACTCTGCGATTGAACTCATGATGCCATGCAACAACATACCAGCAGGTGTATCATCAATACTTTCTGATGCAGATACAAGTTGAACGCCGCACTCACGCAATACGCGCATAATGTCGCTGTCATCGTCACGATTACGGGCGAGACGATCGACCTTATGTACGATTACGTAATCTACGCGATCGGCATTCTCTTTTACATATTCAAGCATAGCTTGAAGTTGTGGGCGATCGGCGGATTTAGCGGATGCGCCACGGTCGACAAATTCCTTGCCCACCATTGCGCCCATAGACAGGGCTTTTTTCTTATTGGCCTCACGTTGGGCGGGAATCGAAAAGCCTTCATCGTGTCCACCGCCTCGCTCGGCCTGTCCGCGAGTAGATACGCGAAGATATGATACGGCAAATTTTGGCGTCATTGAATCCATAAGAGCCTGCGCCGTATTTGCCATTGCGGTATTACTCATAAGCGTTACCTCCTTCTTATAGTTTGTCCCATGATACCTCTGAAGGGGCATCACATCAAGTAAAATAAAGTAATATTTTATGGTTATTTTTGGAGCAGCCAGCCCATAAGCAGGGCTGGCTTAAGTAAGTATATATGTTGCTAGATTTTGCGGATTACATCCTCACCATAAGCGACATCGAGGCCGGAACCACAGTCCCAGTTGACGAAAACCGTTCCGATATCGTCAATGAACTGCACGGTTCCTTGCTCTCCTGGCATTAGCTTAGTGTATGGATCCTTCATAGAAACAAGTTCTACGCGTGTCCCGGCTGGATATGTTTTTCGTAGTCTTTCAATCGTCTGTTTATTCGGAAATTCCTGCATCAGCTTCACCTCCTTCAGATGATTGTCCAATAGTTACTTCTGGTGCTTCAATCTCTGTTCTGGCCTTCCGGGCATCATGCCTTGCTTTCGCCTCCTCAGTTCGCCAGCCACTGTTTCCAGTTAAGTTGCGAATCAGGAATTTACGAGCAAAGGCATATTCTGTTCCCTTGAAGTTCAAGGACACAAGAAAGAGCCGCATCGTAAATTTATCGTTTTGGAGCTTTGAGATATTTAGACTCGCATTCGAGAATCTCAGATAAGGCGTTTACGAGTTTCTTCCTCTGTTCGCCAGATGCGGCATATTTTATAGTCGTCATAATAGAGACCTCCTTTAATTGTGTCGGATTAATAAGATACAGAGAGCCAATTTGGCTTCCTTAGTGTCCGGATAAATATCCCAGCCACGATCGTGATTAGCGACAATCTCGCCATCTTGCCTTAATTCCAGTTTTGAGATTTTGCCATGGTTGATGCCGAATTTACTTGGTTCATCGAATACCTTTATGGTGTAATGAACCGCTATGTATTCTTTTTCAACCGTTTTTGTTACTGGAATACCGATTGTTCCTTCTTGCCACATGATTTGTTCCTCCTTTACACATTCATCACTCTTTGTTGCTTTACTTGCAAGTGAGATCAGTGGGACTCTTAAGTGTGGCCTGTGAGATAGCATGAGTGCCTCGGCGATAAATATATGCACTGTCGCTGAGCTTCTCCTGCGGTAATACGACAGTCTGATTTACATCTCGCACAGCTTCAATAATCTTTGCGGGATGTATAAGAGAGAGCGGAAAGATGAGAACCTCGTGAATGCTTGACGGTGCAATACAGAGGTCATCCTCTATCTGCGCCGCAAGTTCCTCCAAATATGTTTCATACATCAGAATGGAAGCTCCAAGCATGCGCTCTGGGTTTGTTCCAATATACATTGGACAGAAGGTGTTGTTCGAGATTTCTATTCCAGTAATCTCGGATATGGCATCTTCCATAAGCATGATTTTGTATCCGGCTTAATAAACAAAGCAACTTCACCGAAGGAAACAAATCGGCAAATCGGGCCACTTTTTGGGAATTGGATTAATAAAGGCTCTCTCGGCGTAAACTGCGTAGATGACGAGCTAACATTCTTGAATTCAACAGAAAATCTAATATACAGTGGTAGTGATGATTATAAATCAGCGTTTGCTCGAAAATATTTAGGATATACACGTAACAAAGGTTTAGATTTTCTTGCAAAATTTCATGGAAAGTATATCTTAGGCGAAGCAAAATTTCTATCTGATTTTGGTGGTAGCCAGAACTCCGATTTCGAAGATGCGGAATTAACGCTAAGGGCAGAACTAACACCAACAGATAAAGAAGTAATTAAGATAGCAATCATTGACGGCGTTATTTATATCGATAAGTGCGCTGGTCAGAAGATGGCTCGTAAAATGCGAAATGATTTTAATGACAATGAGGTTATTTTGTCGGCGGTTTTATTAAGGAATTTCTTATATTCTCTTTAAGGTTCCAAATGGACGGGATAGAATTAAAATATCAAGGCAAAAGGAGTGAGAGTGAGATTATTAGTCTTGTTTCTGATGTAAAAAAAATAAAACTGGGAAAGAACCCAACCTACATCAATGGGGATAACTTAATCGTAATGTCATCGCTCTTAGCGTCTGGTTATAACAATAGCGTGGATTTAATATATATTGATCCACCCTATAACACGAATCAAGTTTTTAGCGTAGATAATGATAGAGTCAGTACAATTAGCCGAAATGGATCCGTTGTTGCATATTCAGATAATCTAAGGCCCTCCGAGTATTTAGAATTTATACGAGAACGTCTTATTCTAATGCGAGAGCTTCTATCAGCGAAAGGCTCAATATATCTACATATAGATTGTAAAATGGGACATTATGTTAAACTAATTATGGACGAAGTATTTGGCGCCGAGAACTTCTTAAATGATATAGCTAGAATAAAATCAAATCCAAAAAACTTTAAACGTCCGGCATACGGCAATCAAAGGGATATGGTTTTGTTTTATGCTAAGAATAGGGGAAAGAATATTTTTAATAATATCACTCGAAGCTTGACCGAAGAAGAAATAATATCAAAGTTTAAAAAAATAGATAAGAATGGTCGCCATTATAATACAGTTCCCGTGCATGCTCCTGGAGAGACAAAATCTGGAGAAACTGGCGGATATTGGCGAGATATGCTACCTCCAAAAGGTAGACACTGGAGAACTACCCCCGAAGAACTTGATAAACTAGATTCGGAAGGGCTAATCGAATGGTCAAAAAATGGCGTTCCTAGAATAAAAAAATATGCCGACGAGCATAAAGGCAAAAAAATACAAGATATATGGAGTTATATTGATCCCGCATATCCACTATATCCAACCGAGAAAAATCTCGATATGCTAAAGATGATCGTCTTGCAATCATCTAATTCAGACTCCTTGGTTATGGACTGCTTTGCTGGTAGTGGTTCTACGCTTTTGGCTGCGGAACAAGCTGGGAGAAAATGGATAGGAATAGATCAATCCGATTATTCAGCCGAAGTCATTAAAGAAAGGTTCAGAAAAGTAGACTTTGATTATATCAAGTTTTCCGATATTGAAGATGATCTCAATAAAGAGCAGGCGGTTAAGGCTCTGCGAGCAAATAAGCTGTTTAATCCGCCCGCATCTATCACGAGAAGCAGTATTGTGGGCGAGCAATAGTAAAGAAGATAGGGAGTAAGAATAAATGAGAAAATTACAAGCTATGATAACCTCAATGGGGGCAGACTGATGCCCGGAAGCCTCCCTATTCGCGATGATAAAATTTTAGTCTCTCTTGATTCTAAAGTAAGCGCCAAATATTCCTGCGGATTTCCTAACACTCTGTTTCCCTCTATAATTGTAGGCGAAAGATATTTAGACTATTTCACTACAATTACGGAGGATAAGTTATGG
>NZ_JBQHUL010000064.1:0-10066 GCF_052065235.1 Blautia sp. HCP28S3_G10
CACGGCATAAAGTAATCCGATGAAAAATCCATCAGAATAATTTATGCTGTGCCCCTTTTTAATTTGATTGAATGTGGCATGGTATAGGACCAGATAAAATGCCGGATAACAACCAGATGGCATATCGGTGCCCAAAGGCGGAGGTGGTAGAAACCGTCCGCCTGGAGGGGTATCGGCTGACCTTTGCAGCCGCAGGGAGCGGACTTGCCACCATCTTCCCGGAAGAGGGAAGCCATGTGGACGGCGTCCTCTGGTCACTGACCGGGGACTGCGAAAAGAGTCTGGATCTTTATGAGGGCTACCCAGATTTTTACGACAAGCAGGAGATCACCGTCAAGGATAAAGCTGGGAAAGAGATCAAAGCGATTGTCTATATCATGACGAAAGACTATATGCAGAACTTTAATCCGCCAGGACGGTCTTATCTGACTGGGATCTTAAAGGGATGCAGGCAGAACCACATCCCAACGGGACCGATCCTGAAAGCAGCCAGGAAACCGCCTGTGCCGGGACAGACGCAGAAAAGCCAGCCAAAGCAACAGAGGAAAACCGGACAGGAACGATGAAAATCGTGAAAAAATTTTTTCAAACGGTATGCTTTGTAGCACTTTTCTTAAGTGCCGGGTTCCTGATTTACCACATGGTATATCTCCCAATGGAGAATAAAAAGCTGGTGGCAGAGCTGAAAGGGAATTTCCCGGAGCCGGAAGCTCCGGGAGCCTCAGGCTCTGAAAAGAAAGACCACCCGGCTGGAAGAAAATGCCCGGTGGCTGCGGTAGAACTTGTTTCTCTCCGAAAACAGTACCCGGATGTACAGGGATGGCTGACTATACCGGACACCGGGATTGACTATCCGGTGCTTCAGTCCGAACAGGAGAATGGCGAATTTTATCTGAAGCGGAATTACAAAAAAGAATATGACATCAACGGAAGTCTGTTTTTACAGGCAGACTGCAAAGTGTCTGAAAGCAGGAATCTCATCATTTATGGCCACAACATGAACAGCGGGGCGATGTTCGGAAACCTGGACTTATATGCAGGGGAAGATTATTATAACGCTCATCGTTTTGCTTATCTTCAGACAGAGGACGGCATTCAGGAATACAGGATCGTCACGGTTCTGAAAGCAGACCGGGATCTGTTCCCATTCCAGCAGAAACTTCTGGATGCGGCGGCAGTGCAGGAGTACTTAAAAGCAGCCAAGCAGAGAGAAGTGTTCGAAACCGGGGATGATTACCTGAAGTGTATATACGATAAGGTTTTGACGCTCGTCACGTGTTCGTATGAATGGAACGGTGCCAGGAACATCGTCCTGGCGGTGCCGGTTTCCGGGGCAGTGTGGAGCCAAAAGTGTTCGTAAGTACCCCAAAAGTGCAGAAAATGAGACAAATCATGACCGCACGGGCTGGGAAATGTTCAAAACAGGGGGAGTATGTAAGGGAGTGTATTGGTAGTATTCAGGTAGAAAAAAGTGTCTGAAAGTACCAGAAAAGTGCAGAATGTGAGACAGCTCATAACCCAGATCCGGCAGGAAGTGTTCCAAAAGGAGTGCTTTCTGCTGGATCTATTTACTTATGTGATAACGAGCTTTGACTCGTTGGAAAGGATGGTAACAATTATGAAACGTTTTTATACAGCAGAATCCGTAACGGAAGGACATCCGGATAAGCTCTGCGACCTGATTGCAGACAGCATTCTGGATGCGTGTCTGAAAGAGGACGAAAATTCCAGGGTGGCCTGCGAGGTGCTGGCGACCCAAGGGAACATCATCGTGGCAGGAGAGATTACCAGCCGATATGAGCCACAGGTGTTTGAAATCGTCAGAAAGGTGCTGGAGAGTGCAGGCTATGACGCAAGCGGAATCCATATGGATGCCCTCATCCACAAACAGAGTCCGGATATCGCCGGGGCAGTGGAACGCTCCAAAGAACGCAGGACAGGGACTGTTTCTGTTCAGAGCGGACTTGCTAATGGTGCCGGGGATCAGGGAATCATGGTGGGATACGCCTGCGATGAGACGCCGCAGCTTATGCCGATGCCAGTGGTTCTGGCGAACCGCATCGTAAGGGAACTGTCTGCAAGCCGCAGAAGCGGATATATCACGGGAATCCTGCCGGACGGAAAGGCACAGGTGACCGTGGAATATGAGGATGACAGACCTGTCCGTCTGGATACGGTCGTTGTGTCCTGCCAGCATGAAAAGGAAAAATCCCTTCGGAAGCTGGAGCATGAGATCCGGGAGAAAGTGTTACGCCCGGCACTCCGTATGCTGCCGCCGGATGAGGATACCAAGATCTTGATTAACCCATCGGGCAGATTTGTGTGTGGAGGTCTGGATGCAGACACCGGCCTGACCGGAAGGAAGCTGATGGTGGATACCTACGGCGGCCTGGTACCGCATGGCGGCGGTGCATTTTCCGGGAAGGACTGTTCCAAAGTTGACCGATCCGGGGCATACATGGCTCGTTACATTGCCAAAAACATGGTGGCTGCCGGACTTGCCAGCCGATGCCAGGTGTCCCTTGCCTATGCCATCGGGGTTGCCCAGCCAGTCATGGTGCAGGTGGATACCTTTGGAACGGGAAAAATCTGTGCGGATGACTGCCTCGCCGCCGCGATCCCTCTGGTGTTCGGACTTACCCCAAGCCAGATTAGTGACACTCTGCACCTGAAGCGGCCGATCTACCGACAGAGTGCGGTGTTCGGGCATTTTGGAAGAAAGGAATTCCCGTGGGAGAAAACGGATAAGGCAGAGCAGCTCCGGGATACCGTGATGTAATGCCGTGGATTCCGGAAGAAGAAATTAAACGTGCAAGGGAGATCACCGCCATTGAATACCTGAAGAAATACCAGCCAAACCGTCTGAAAAAATCTTCAGCCAGAAATGAATGGGAGCTGACAGACCACGACAGCTTTAAGATCAACGAGCAGACCAGCCAGTGGCACTGGAAATCCAGAGATATCGGGGGCACCAGTGCCTTAAATTTCCTGATTCATGTAGACGGGTGTTCTTTTCTGGAGGCAGTGCAAATGCTGAAAGATGAGTATCCCACCTATATCCCTCCTCCCGTGGAAGCAAAGCCCAAGAAGCCATTTGTCCTGCCTCCGGCCAGCCCGGACTGCCGCAGGGTGTTCCGCTATCTGAAAGAGCGGGGCATCAGCGGCGAGGTCTTACAGCGGTGTGTTCATTTGGGAATCTTATATGAGAGCCTGCCGTACCACAATGCCGTGTTCGTAGGCCGGGATGAAAACCAGGTGGCAAGATATGCTTTCCTGCGTGGGATTTACGATGCCAGCGGAAAGTCCTTTAAGATGGAACAGGCCGGAAGCGAAAAGGCATACGCTTTTTGTGTTCCGGCGAAGCACGGATGCAGACGGGTTGCCGTTTATGAAGCCTGTGTGGATGTGCTGGCCCACATGACACTGGAACAGGGAAGAATGGATAAGTACCGTTTGGAGCTTGGCGGGATCAGCGCACCAAAAGAAGGAAAGAGCCAGCGGAGCATAAAAAAGCCGCAGGCACTGGAACATTTCCTTACCCAGCACCCGGAGATCACCGAGATCGAAGTGTGTACCGACAATGACTTTGCCGGACGGTGGGCGTGTGAACATATCCGAAAAGCCTATGAGGGAAGCTATCAGATCATCAAGAATCTGCCGGAGATTGAAGGGGCAGACTGGGCAGACATGGCAAAGATGGCTGCCAGGACACCGGAGAAACGGCAGAACAGGGAAGTGAGGTGATGCCTGTGAAAGACAAAATAGAAGTGGAAATGCTGTCCCCTGTCATGGCAAGTTTTATCCCGGATCATTCGGACATTGTGGACTGGGAAGATGCAGATCCATTGGAAGGAAACGAGCTGGTGCCATATCAGGAAGCCATCGCAGAAAAGATTGCGGAGGTCAACCGGCTCAGTACACCCGGCCATGAGCCAGGAAACCTGATGGTGCATTTTCACGGAAGCGACAGTGTCCGGGAAAAAGTAGAATGTATCACGATGGGGGTAAAAGAGCAGGATGGCGTTTTATATGGCTGTGCCAGCCTGACGCTCCGCAAACCTCTGACACCAGGGGAATATGTCGAGCTGGAAGGGTACCTGCGGGGCCAGTACAGCGATGGCTGGGGAGAAAGTCTGGAACAGAGGGAAATCAAAGTAGACGGCGGTGAGTTATACCTGCATTTTTATGTTGGTGCAGGCTCGGAATTTTTGATACAGGTGAAAGCATCGGAAAATGGCGTACAGGAAAAACAACCGGAACAGAAGCAGCTCCGTCCAAAACTCAAACTTTTAGGGCATGACGGAAATATTTTCTCCATCCTTGGGGATGCTGCAAGACTCCTTCGACGTGCCGGAATGTCTGGGCAGGCCAACGAGATGGCAGACCGTGTCTATAAGAGCGGCAATTACTATGAAGCACTGGGGATCATCAGTGAATATGTGGAAACTGAACTGTCGAACCACCGGGAACAGACTGGAACGCCAAGAAAAGAAACCGTGAAAAAAGAAGCACCGAAAAGAGAGGATACCTGCCGATGAGCAGTTCCATAAAGAAAAGCACTTCCAGAGAAATCTGGAAAATAAGCGACCGAAAGGATGATGCCTATGGGAAATACCCTGAAACTTGAAGATCTTTTAAAACCGGACTGTGTGCCGGATGAGTCTGCCGGAGGGGAGAACTGGTGTATCCTGCATGGGGATACCTTAAAACTGGTTAAAGGATTCCAGCCGGGGATCTTTGATGCAGTTGTAACCGATCCGCCCTATGCGTCCGGGGGAACCAAGCAGAACGAACGCAACCGTACCACCAACCAGAAGTACAGCAGCATGAAAGCAGAGAATGCCCTGCCGGACTTTGATGGGGATAATAAAGATCAGCGTTCCTGGACCCATTGGATGGCAGAATGGCTGTACGATGTGCGGAAAGCCTGCAAGAGAGGGGCTCCGATCTGCCTCTTTATTGACTGGAGACAGTATCCGTCCATCACCGATGCCCTCCAGTGGGCAGGGTGGATCTGGAGAGGAACTGCCGTCTGGGACAAGGGGAACTCCCGTCCACAGAAAGGCAGATTCCGCCAGCAGGCAGAATATATCGTGTGGGGAAGCAACGGCCCGATGCCGATCAACCGCCCGGTGTCCTGCCTTCCGGGGGTGTTCCGCTATGGAAATCCCCAGAATCGCATCCATGTGACCGAAAAGCCGCTCCAGCTGATGAAGGATGTCATCCAGATCTGCGAGCCGGGCGGCCTGATCTTAGACCCGTTTGCCGGAGCTGGTACTACCATCCTTGCGGCGGCAGAGTCGGGCTATCAGGCAGTCGGCATTGAAGTGACCGATGCGTATTATAAGCTCGGAAGCGACCGTGTCCGCATTGCACTGGAAGCCGGGGAAGAAGCGGAAAACAAAGAACCACAGTAGCCGGATGTCTGGCAGACATCTGAAAAAGAGAAGAAAAAAATCCAGATGTCCACAAGACATCCACAGAGCCGGAATGCTTTGTGGGTGTTTCTTTTTAGAAAAACGCCGGGCAGAGGAAAGCTGTCCGGTCAGGAAAGGAGATGGTCGTATTGGAACAGGCACTTGCTTATGTCTGCTGTTCTGCAGAAGAGGGAAAGACCAAAGTACAGCGGTACTGCCGGAAGATCTACGAACTGGGATATGTGCCGATCTGCCCGCAGTACAGTTTTTCCCCATTCCTTGATGACGAGGATGCAGAGGATATGCAGGCCATGCGGAGAATGTCCCACCAGATCTTAAGGCGGTGCAGGATGGTGGTCGTCTGCGGAAAAGAGACCACCGGGACGATGAACACGGAGATCAGCATGGCTGACAGACTCCATATCATCTGCACCACACTGGATGGGTTAAGCAAAATCAAGGAAAACGAGTAATTCAGAGAAAGAGCAGGTTCAGAGGGGACGAAGCAAAATGCGACTGGTTTTGCAAGCATAGCGTTTGGATATCCAAACGCACTTTGGGGAGAACCCCAATCCCCCATATTGAACCGTAAACAGACGAAAGGAGAACAAAATAATGTTAGGATTTATACTTGGCACAATGACTGGAGGAGTAATGGGCGTTTTTGCAATGTGTCTTTTCATAGCTGGAAAGCGGGAGGATGAGGCACTGGAGCGGTGCCGGATGAAACCAAAGGAGATCATCGACCACGGTGCATGCATCTGTTTTGTAGACGGCAAAGGACAGGAACTGTTCCGGCTCTCAGACGGGGAGAGCCTTGTGCAGAATGCCCCAAATGGAGAACGGAACGTATCCACCTGCCACTATCTGGATGCCGATTCTGCCATGATCGATGGAAAGAAATGGAACCTCCTGGAATTCGCAAAAGAGATGGAAAAAAGAGGGATCATGATCGCCCCGATGGAACTGTGCCAGGTACCGGAAAGGGGGTGAGGCCTATATGAAGAAAAAGATCATTGCTGCAGCGGTAGCCATTGGCGTGCTGACAGGCTTCCTGATCTGGAAAAACCGTGAAATGTAAGGAAATAATCAATACCCCGTTGGAAAGCAGGTGAAGAGATGAGAAAAAGAAACCATGTGATACCAGTCCGCCTCAATGCAAAGGAGCTGCGTTTTCTGGAAGAACAGGTAGAAAAAAGCGGCCTGTCCCGCGAGGAATATATCCGTTCCATTGTCATGGGCGGTGAAGTCCGGGCAAGACCCTGTGAGCATCATACGGAGCTTTTACGGAAAGTATCCGGTCTGTGCAACAATGCCAACCAGCTTGCCCATGTAGCCAATGGCTGTGGGATGGCCGGGGAAGAGAGTATCCGGGAAATGCTCCGCATGACGAAAGAGACATGGAGGCTGGTCAAAGAGGAATGGTAGTCAATGGCATACACCAGTATCATCCCGGTCAGCCGTCTGGACAATTCCATCACTTACATCCGAAACAAGGATAAGACCACCAAGAAAGGGCAGAGTGCCGGCTCTCTGGAAGAAGCCATTGATTATGCCATGAACCGGGACAAGACGGAGCGTTCCGTTTTTGAGGATGCTATCGGCTGTGTCTGCGAAACTGCTTATCAAGATATGGTAGCTACAAAGAAACGATACCACAAGATGGACGGAGTACAGGGATACCATCTGGTGCAGAGCTTCGCCAAAGGGGAAGTTACCCCGGAACTGGCCCACCAGATCGGAATGGAGCTGGCAGAAAGACTCCTTCAGGGAAAATACGAAGCAGTCATCACCACCCATCTGAACACGGAGCATTACCACAACCACATCGTGTTTAATTCGGTGGGCATGGAAGATGGAAAAAAGTACCACAGCAACAGCTGGAGTTACTATGAGGATGTGCGGAAAGCTTCGGATGCCTTATGCCTGAAATACGGCTTATCTGTCATCGAGCCGAAAAACGGCAAAGGGAAATCCTACGCCCAGTGGATGGCAGAACAGGACGGAAAGCCGACCTGGAGAACCTCGATCCGTCTGGATATCCGGGATGCGGTGGCAGAGAGCTTCACCTGGAAACAATTTCTGGAACAGATGAAACAGAGGGGATACCAGTGGAAGCTGAACCGGAAATACATTGCATTAAAAGCACCGGGGATGGAACGGTATATCCGCTTGCGGAGCCTTGGGAAGCATTACTCGGAAGAGAGCATCCGGCAGTGGATCTTACAGCCAAAGAGCAGGACACCTGCTGGAAAAGAAAGAACTTCCCAAACCCCGAAAAAGAAGTTAAAAGGGATACAGGCCCTGTACTATTCCTATCTGTACCAGATGGGTGTCCTAAAGCAGAAGCCGAAAAGGATCTCCCCGGTGCTCCGGGCAGATATCCGAAAACTGGATGCCAGGATCGAGCAGATGGAATTCCTCCAGAAGCATCAGATCACCACCCGTGAAGAGCTGGTGGCATACCGAACCCCGTTGGAAGAACGGGTACAGGCACTTGCGAAAGAGCGGAAGCGGCTGTACCGGAGCGAGCCGGACAGTGCCAGAATCAGTCAGATCACCGAAGAACTGAAGCCACTTCGGAAGGATATCCGCATTTGTATCCGGATTGAACAGCAGTCCAAGGAGATGGAAGAGCGGATGCGTCTGGCAGAGCAGATCCAGAGACAGGCAGAACAGGAAGAAGAACAGACGGAGAAAAACAGACAACCGAGAACAGAAAGCAGGTGAATGATATGAATTATGGAGGCGATGCGGCGGACCAGATCGTCCGGTATTCCCTGGACGGCGTGGACCACGGGCTCAGGCTTTCGGGTACGCTGGCAAAGCATCTGGCGGTATTTGTTGCCGCCGTATTAAAAGACCAGAAGAAAACAAGGGGCAGAACCCGGATGGTACGGATGCTAAAGGAGAACAAGCCATTGAAGTTCTTTACTGTGCCATCCGACCGCCTGAGAGAATTCTGCAGTGAGGGCAGGAAACGGGGACTGCTCTATGTGATCATTCGGGATAAAAAGAACCCGGAGATGAGCGAGGTCATGGTCTTTGCGGATGACGCAGCCAAGGTCAACCGTGTCATGGATAAGATGAACCTGGATTTCGTAAGAAGCGAAGTCGGGGAAGCTGTCCATGAGGTAACCGAAGGAATGGAAGCACCGGAAACCGGAGCGGTACAGGAAACCGGAGCGGTACAGGAAACCGTACAGATGCCGGAGGGTGAAGTGCAGTTCGAGATCAGTGATCTGGATGAAGCATTCCAGGTCGGTGACATGGATTTTTCCGAAGGGGAAAAGAAACAGAACCATGATGGAAAGGAGTTTTCCGAACCGGAAAATTTTATCCCGGTGCAGGAAGAGGGGGAAGAGAATCTGTCCGGATCTTCCTTGCACAGCAGAAATATTTCTACCGGGCAGGAAAACGGGACTGATGGAGCAAGACAGAAGGAACAGGAACGTCCCAGTGTCCGCCGGGAGCTGGAGGACATCAAACGGGAGAAAGCAGAGGAATCCCAGAAGCGGAGCCGGGAAAAGAACCGTGGACCAAAGAAAACGCAGAAGAAAGCGAGAAATAAACGAAAGACGAAAGCGAGGTAGAAGATGGACCTGACAAAATTTTTAGGGCAGGACACCCAGGAAGTGTCCGCCCAGCGGTTATCCAAAGAAGAATATGCCGCACAGAAAAAGCAGGAGAGGGAAGAACTCTGGGGCATGATCGATGGAAAGGCACAGGAGGTCTTCCAGAATGGGGACTCCTTAAAAGGCTTCCTTGATTTTATGGGACAGTGCAAGCCGCAGAGGACAGACAACCTGTTCCTGCTCTACGCACAGAACCCGGAGATCCGGCAGGTCAAGACCTTCGAAAAATGGAAGGAAGAAGGCAAGGTCGTCAAGACCGGAAGTAAAGGATACAACTTTATTGTCGGTCAGGAATACGAAAAGGACGGCGTCATCCAGCAGGGATATTCCATCCAGAAAGCCTATGACATCAGCCAGATCCGCACCAAACAGCCGGAAGAGCCGGAGCCAAAACCGATGGACCAGCTGATGGAAGCTCTGCTGACCGACAGCGAGGTCAGAATCCAGATCGCAGACAACCTGCCGGATAAGGTGCAGGCACAGTACATTCCAAACAAGCGGACGATTTATGTCCGAAACGGCATGAGCGAAAATGCAACGTTCCATTCCATCAGCCGGGAACTGGCGTATGCATCCCTGGACCACCACGATGGAAGCTACAGCCGGGCAGGGGTATCAGCACAGGCTTATTGTGCGGCGTATGTGACAGCACAGAAATACGGTGTGGATGTCTCCGGCTTCTCCTTTGATAAGGTTTGCGAGATGCAGGCATTCGGACAGAAAGACCCTAAAGACTTACGTTCCTTTATCCAGGACGTAAAGAGTGCAGCATATTCTATTGGCAAACAGGTAGACCGTAACCTTGGCAAAAGCGAACAGGAATTTATGCCCGATGAATTTGCCGTCCCGGAGGAAAAAACAGAGAAACCAGCCAAGAACAAAAAGTCCCCGGAACGCTGATAAAAAAAGGGCACTGAAAAAGTCTGATTCCAAAAAAGAATTGGGCTTTTTTTAGTGGCCCTGTTATAATAGAATCATGAGGAAGGAGGTTCTGTCATGTTGAAAGATCATTCA
>NZ_JBQHUL010000065.1:0-9329 GCF_052065235.1 Blautia sp. HCP28S3_G10
AGGATGGATGAGTCCTGTTCAATACAGGCTTAGCCTCTTGGCTGCATAAAAAATGCGTAACAGACAAAATCTGTTACGCAATAAAAGTCTAACTTTTTGGGGTCACCTCATTTTGCGGAGGCTCTTTTTTAATGAGAAGATTCTGCGATTACAGGTGATTTTGTGGAGTTTGATATAATTATGATATTGCTCACAGGTAAATATCCGGGGACATAATCATTGCTGGTCGGGAAATAATAAATGTGAAGTTTTTTTTAGGGCTTTATTTACGAATTCTTATTTGTTATAATAGAACGGACTATAAAGGAGGAAAACCATGAATTACGGAAAAAAATCAGTCTCAAAAAAGCGAAATTCGTTGATTTCCCGTACCTCCATGATGGGAAAAAGAGCACATGTTTCGCTAATCAGAGTCCTGTTTGTTGCTCTGATCACAGTCTGTGTGGTAATCGGATGTGTGGGAATCGGAGCGTTTCGGGGAATCATAGATAATGCCCCGGATGTAAATGATGTTGATATATCACCTCTGGGCTATGCAACTTTCCTGTATGATGGTGATGGAAATCAGCTGAGAAAACTTACAGCTCCAAGTTCAAACCGACTTCCGGTATCAATTGAACAGATTCCGGTGGATCTGCAGCACGCAGTTGTTGCCATCGAGGACGAACGTTTTTATGAACATAACGGAATTGACGTAAGAGGTATTCTCCGTGCTTTTGTAAGAAATATCACTACGGGAAATCTTTCAGAAGGTGCCAGTACTATTACCCAGCAGCTGCTGAAAAATAATGTATTTACCAACTGGACGCAGGAGTCCAGCTGGCTTGAACGATTTACACGAAAAATTCAGGAACAGTATCTTGCTATAGAAGTTGAGAAAAAAATCAATGACAAGAATGTGATTCTGGAGAATTATCTGAATACTATCAACCTTGGCGCAGGTGCTTATGGAGTGCAGGCTGCTGCCAGACAGTATTTTAATAAGGATGTATGGGATCTGAATCTTTCTGAGTGTGCCACACTTGCAGGGATTACTCAGAACCCGACTCAGTTCAACCCTATTGAGCATCCGGAAGCAAACGCCAAGAGACGTAAAGAAGTTCTGGATCATATGCTGACTCAGGGATATATTACCCAGGCGCAGTATGATGAAGTTAGTAATGATGATGTATATTCACGTATACAGGCAGCTCAGCTTGAACAGTCAGACAGTGAAAATACAGTATATTCATATTTCGAAGATGAGCTTATTGATCAGGTGATCAATGACCTTATGAAAATTAAGGGATATACCAGAACGCAGGCGCAGAACCTTGTTTACAGTGGTGGTCTGAGCATTTATACAACTCAGGATCCGAAGATCCAGAACATTTTGGATGAAGAATATTCTGATCCGTCCAATTATCCGGATTACGTACAGTATGCGCTTGATTATGCACTGACAGTCAAGGACCCGCAGGGTGAGGAAGTAAACTACAGCAAAGAAATGCTCAAACTGTATTTCCAGAACGAAGACCCTGAGTTTGATCTCCTTTTTGACTCGCAGGAAGAAGCACAGAGTTATGTCGACCGTTATAAAGAGCATATACTTGCTGACGGAAGTACGGTAGTTGCAGAAAGAGTAAGTTTTGCCCCTCAGCCGCAGTCTTCCATGAGTGTGATCGATCAGCATACAGGTTATGTTAAGGCAATCGTAGGCGGACGTGGTGAAAAAACAGCCAGTCTTACACTGAACAGAGCAACAGATACTACAAGACAGCCAGGTTCTACGTTTAAGATTCTGTCTACTTATGCACCTGCATTAAATGAAAAAGGCATGACTCTTGCAACTACATTTGAAGATGAACCATATAACTATCCGGATGGATCGCCTGTTAATAATGCAAGTAAGAGTTATGGAGGAACAACAACAATCCGTACTGCTATTCAGAATTCTATCAACGTGGTAGCTGTCAAGTGTCTTGAAGAAGTAACACCTTCACTTGGCCTGCAGTATCTGGATAACTTTGGATTTACAACACTGGCACACGGAACAGAAGCAGACAAAGATGCCAATGGCACCATATGGACAGATGCCAATCTGCCTCTGGCACTGGGTGGTCTTACAAACGGTGTTACAAATGTAGAACTCTGTGCTGCATATGCGGCAATTGCCAACAGTGGAAATTATATTGAACCTATTTATTATACAAAGATACTTGATCATAATGGAAATGTCCTTGTTGAAAAAACTTCAGCAGAACGTTCTGTTATCAAAGAAAGTACAGCATGGCTTCTGACAAGTGCAATGGAAGATGTTGTCAAACAGGGTACAGGTACAGCGTGCCAGCTGGAAAACATGACAGTAGCAGGAAAAACAGGTACAACAGATGCGTATAATGATCTCTGGTTTGTGGGATATACGCCGTATTATACCTGTGCGGTATGGTCTGGATATGATAATAATGAGAAACTTCCGGAAGATGCAAGGAACTTCCATAAGAATCTATGGAAAAAAGTCATGACCAGGATTCATGAGGGACTGCCGGATAAAGATTTCGATATGCCGGCAAGCGTCGAAGAAATCAGCATCTGTTCAGAGACAGGATTGCTTCCAAGAGCCGGCTGTCCGGTCATTACAGAGTACTTTGATATTGGAGATGTGCCTACAGACTACTGTGATCAGCATTTCTATGAGGAAGAATCAATTCCAGAATATAATGTTGAGGAAGAAACATTTGAGGTGAGTCCAACACCGGATCCTGGCAACACTGATGGAACAAATACCGGAGGAGACAACACCGGAGGAGATAACACCGGAGGAGATAACACCGGAGGAGATAACAGTGGAGGAGACAACACTGGAGGAGACAACACCGGAGGTGACAATGGTGGAGGAGACAACACTGGAGGAGACAACAGTGGAGGAGATAACACCGGAGGAGACAACACTGGAGGAGATAACACCGGAGGTGACAATGGTGGAGGAGACAATACCGGAGGCGACGGTGGCGATGGCGGCGGAGACGCTGTAGCGTAAAACTCAGACTTAAGATACAGGCTGTAGCTGCGAGAAGCAGTTATGGCCTGTGTTTATAAAAGCAAAAATAACTGGCTGAGGACAGAGACAGGAGAGCGTATGTTGGAACAATACAAAACAATAATGGAAGGCGGAACAGGAGAAATAACCGAAAAGAAATCCCGGTTTATAGCAACTGTAAGGCCTGTTTCCACAGAGGAGGAAGCACTGGCATTTCTGGAAGAAATGAAGAAGAAATACTGGGATGCAAGACATAACTGTTATGCTTATTCCATAGGGCTTAATCGTGAATTTACCAGATGCAGTGATGATGGGGAACCTTCAGGAACAGCTGGGAGACCAATGCTGGATGTGCTTCTGGGAGAAGAAATTTATAATGTGGCAGTTGTGGTTACCAGATATTTCGGAGGGGTTCTTCTGGGAACAGGAGGGCTTGTAAGGGCCTATTCAAAGGCAGTTCAGGAAGGACTGGCCGGAAGCCGGGTCATAGAGAAAAAACGCGGCATTACATTAAAAGTGACTACAGATTATACCGGAATAGGAAAAATTCAGTACATAGCAGGAGAACGTAATGTACCAGTCGTTGACAGTGAATATACAGACAAGGTGATTTTGAAACTTCTGGTTGAATCGGGGGCGGCAGAAGAATTACAGAAAGCCATAACGGAAGGAACAAACGGCAGAGCAGCGATAGAAAAGGAGTCAGAATTATATTTTGCTGTTTTGGAAGGAAAGGTATATACATTTGAAAACTGAACAGAATGAAAAAGAGAAGTGCTATGAGTTACCACAGCCTTCTCTTTTTATTTTGGAAAATAATCAGCATTTTTCCGGTTCTGGATAATCAACACCCTGTGTATCAACAGTCATGGATTTGATCTGCTGTTCATCCAGTGGTCTGTCTCTGAAATCAGTTTCAGTTTCAGCGATTTTATTTACGATATCCATTCCTTCAATAATTTTTCCAAATGCTGCATAAGCGCCATCCAGATGCGGTGCATTTTTATGCATGATGAAGAACTGGCTTCCTGCTGAATCAGGATGCATGGCTCTTGCCATGGAAAGAACTCCTTCAGTATGTGCAAGATCGTTTGCGAAGCCATTCTGGGCAAATTCACCCTTGATACTGTATCCGGGTCCGCCCATGCCTGTTCCGTCCGGGCAGCCGCCCTGGATCATGAAACCATTAATAACACGATGGAAAATAAGTCCGTCATAGAATCCTTTTTTTATAAGACTGATAAAATTGTTTACAGTATTCGGTGCAATTTCCGGATACAGTTCTGCTTTCATTACATCACCATTTTCCATAGTAATGGTTATGATTGGATTTGCCATAATTTCCTCCTTTTATAAAAGGTATTGTTTTTCTTTGTGGGCTCTATTATAATATGCAGAGAACATTTTTGCAAGGAAAAAGGAAGGTGAGGGCAGAGATGGTAATTGAAACAGGAAGCCCTGAAGAGACATTTGAACTGGGGAAAAAAATAGGCAGCCGGGCAAAAGCTGGTCAGGTTTATACACTGACAGGAGACCTTGGAACAGGAAAAACAGTATTTACCCAGGGCGTTGCTGCGGGTCTTGGGCTAACAGAGCCTGTAAATAGTCCTACATTTACGATCGTGCAGGTTTACGAAGAAGGAAGACTTCCATTTTATCATTTCGATGTGTATCGCATTGGAGATATAGAGGAAATGGAAGAAATCGGGTATGATGATTATTTCTTTGGGAATGGCATCTGTCTGATTGAGTGGGCAGAGCTGATTGAAGAAATTCTGCCTGAAGACAGGATTTCTATTACAATACAAAAAAATCTGGAAAAAGGTTTTGACTACCGACAGATTACAATAGAGGAGAAGAATAAATGAAGATATTAGGACTGGACAGTTCCGGAATTGTTGCATCAGTTGCGGTTGTAGAAGATGATGTTCTGATTGCAGAATACACAGTAAACTACAAAAAAACTCATTCCCAGACATTACTTCCGATGCTGGATGAAATTGTGAAAATGACAGAGTTGGATCTGAATTCCGTAGATGCTATAGCAGTTGCAGCAGGACCGGGATCTTTTACCGGCCTTCGTATAGGCTCAGCTACTGCAAAAGGCCTTGGCCTGGCATTAAAAAAACCGCTTGTTGCAATACCTACAGTGGAAGGGCTTGCGTATAACCTCTATGATACGCAGGGAATTATATGCCCGATCATGGATGCAAGGAGAAAACAGGTTTATACAGGAATTTACCGCTTTGAAGATCACAGACTCAGAGTACTGGAAGATCAGATGGCAGTTCCGATGGAAGAGTTGATCAGTAAACTGAATAAACTTGGCCAGCCGGTTACATTTCTTGGAGACGGAGTGTCAGTATTCAGGGAAATGATCAGGCAGGAACTTGCTGTTCCGTTTGCTTTTGCACCTGCTCATATAAATAAACAGCGTGCAGCGGCAATTGCAGCACTTGGAATGGAATATTATCGTGAAGGTAAGACACAGACGGCCATGGAACATGTTCCGGATTATCTGCGTGTATCCCAGGCAGAAAGGGAACGTGCCGAAAAATTAAAAATAGAGAACGGTGAAAATTTATGACATTCAGAGAAATGCTGGTTGAGGATCTGGATCAGGTCGTTGAAATAGAAAACAGTCTTTTTTCGGTACCATGGAGCAAAGAAGGCTTTTTTACATTCCTTATAAAAGATGAAAGTATGTTCTTTGTCGTAGAAGAAAAAGGAAAAATCCTGGGTTATTGCAGTATGCAGATAGTTCTGGATGAAGGCGATATTCTGAATGTTGCAGTACGCAGAGAGCGACAAAAAGAGGGAATCGGATATTTTCTGGTAGACAGTATGCTGATGATGGCAGAAGCCAGAGGTGTAAGAACTGTCCATCTGGAGGTACGTGAGGGAAATGATACAGCGAGAAGGCTTTATCAGAGACTTGGTTTTACAGAAGATGGTTTGCGCAAAAATTATTATACAAATCCATTGGAAAATGCTGTTCTGATGACACGCAGGAAATAACCACTTTTCTGAAAACCGGAATTAATAATAAAATGAGGTAAAAAATGTTAGATGTTTGTTTGTTGGGAACCGGAGGAATGATGCCGCTTCCAAGGAGATGGCTGACTGCATTGATGACAAGATACAATGGAAGCAGTCTTCTGATTGACTGTGGAGAAGGAACTCAGGTTGCCGTAAAAGAGAAAGGCTGGAGTTTTAAACCAATAGATGTGATTTGTTTTACACATTATCATGGAGATCATATCAGCGGACTTCCTGGCCTGCTTCTTACAATGGGAAATGCGGACAGAACAGAACCGCTGACTCTTGTAGGACCAAAAGGACTTGAACGGGTAGTTAATGCGCTGAGAGTGATCGCACCGGAACTGCCTTTTGAAATTAAATTTATTGAGATAACAAAACCTGAAGAGGTGTTGGAACTGAACGGATACAGGATTACTGCGTTCAGAGTGAACCATAATGTAATCTGCTATGGATATACACTGGAAATACTTAGACAGGGCAAATTTTCCCCTGACCGTGCTAAAGAACAGGAAATTCCCCTTAAATACTGGAATCCTCTTCAGAAAGGGCAGACCATAGAGGCAGATGGGAAAATTTATACACCGGATATGGTTCTAGGACCGGATAGAAAAGGAATCAAACTGACATATACTACAGATACAAGACCAACAGAATCTATTCTGCGTAATGCAAAGAATTCGGATCTTTTTATCTGTGAGGGGATGTATGGTGAAGAAGATAAAATTGAAAAAGCCAAAGGATATAAACATATGACATTCAGGGAGGCTGCAACACTGGCACATGATGCCCAGGTCAATGAACTCTGGCTGACACATTACAGCCCGTCGCTGATACGTCCGGAAGAATATATGGATATGGTAAGAGGAATTTTTCCGGCGGCTTATCCTGGTAAAGATGGTAAAAGCATAGAATTGAATTTTGAAGAAGACTAGAGGTGTCGAATATGGAAGGTACATTAATTCTGGCAATTGAGAGTTCCTGTGACGAAACAGCGGCTTCTGTTGTCAAAAACGGAAGAACCATACTCTCAAATGTGATCTCTTCCCAGATTGAACTTCATAAACTTTACGGAGGCGTAGTTCCGGAGATTGCTTCACGTAAACATATTGAGAAAATTAATCAGGTGGTGGAGGCTGCATTGGAAGAAGCAGGTGTAACACTTGATGATCTGAATGCAATCGGTGTGACGTATGGTCCGGGACTTGTAGGTGCTCTTCTTGTAGGTGTAGCAGAAGCAAAAGCAATTGCCTATGCAAAAAAACTGCCGTTAGTCGGTGTACATCATATTGAGGGGCATGTTTCGGCTAATTACATAGAACATCCTGATCTGGAACCACCATTCTTGTGTCTGATCGTATCGGGAGGCCATACCCATCTTGTTATAGTAAAAGATTATGGTGAGTTTGAGATTCTCGGACGAACCAGAGATGATGCAGCAGGAGAAGCGTTTGACAAAGTTGCACGTGCTATTGGGCTGGGATACCCTGGTGGTCCAAAGATTGATAAGCTTTCAAAAGAGGGAAATCCGGAGGCAATAACGTTTCCGCGTGCCAAAATCGGAGACTGTCCGTATGATTTCAGCTTCAGTGGCGTAAAATCGGCCGTACTGAATTACATTAATCAGGCCCAGATGAAAGGTGAAGAAGTGAACAGGGCAGATCTGGCAGCTTCTTTCCAGAAAGCAGTTGTAGATGTACTGGTGGAACATACCATGATGGCTGCCAGAGATTATAAGATGGATAAAGTAGCGATTGCAGGCGGAGTGGCATCCAATGGTACATTACGTGCGGCAATGGAAAAAGCCTGCCAGGAGCATGGCTATCGTTTCTTCCGTCCATCACCTATTTTCTGTACAGATAATGCGGCAATGATCGGAGTTGCTGCCTATTATGAATACAAAAAAGGCACCCGTCATGGGTGGGATCTGAATGCAGTGCCGAATCTTCGCTTAGGAGAACGCTGAACAGCACGACTATATTCGGATTTTGTCAGAGAGGAAGAATGCAAATGAAAAACACGGCAATCGTTCTGGCGGCAGGACAGGGAAGGCGAATGCATGCCAAAATACAGAAACAGTTCCTGGAAATCAAGGGGTATCCTGTCCTTTATTATTCACTGAGATGTTTTCAGGAGAGTCATCTTATAGAGGATATCATTCTCGTAACAGGAGAGGACTCGGTCTCTTATTGTCAGAAGGAAATTGTGGAAAAATATGGGTTTACCAAGGTTACGAAGGTGATACCAGGTGGAAAAGAACGGTATGACTCTGTCTATCAGGGACTTCTTGCCTGCGAAAACAGCGACTATGTGCTGATACATGATGGCGCACGTCCTTTTATAACTGAAGAAATACTGGAGAGAGGCCTGGAAGGGGCAAAAGAAACAGGTGCCTGTGCTGTGGGCGTGCCATCTAAAGATACTGTCAAAATTGCAGATGAATCCGGCTTTATTGCAGAGACACCGGACAGGAGCAGAGTCTGGTTGATTCAGACTCCGCAGATTTTTCAGTATAAACTGATCAGAAATGCCCATGAAAGCATTCGTACCAGAGACATGAGCAATGTTACAGATGATGCAATGGTAGTTGAGCAGGAAACCGGGATAAAAGTATGCCTTGCAGAAGGCAGTTACCAGAATATAAAGATTACAACTCCAGAAGATTTGGGGATTGCAGAAGTATTTTTGAAAAATTCATGAAAAAATATGAAATTTATTGTTGACAGATGAAATAAATGATGATAGAATACATCTTGCGCTGAACGAGTGGCGTAAACAAAAAATGATAAATATCATATGGAGAGATATCGAAGTGGTCATAACGAGGCGGTCTTGAAAACCGTTTGTCCGCAAGGGCGCGTGGGTTCGAATCCCACTCTCTCCGTTGGTTGAGAAAAATAAAAAGTTCTTGACAAACAAAACACAACGCGATATAATGTGAAACGCTTCTGAAAAAAGAAGTGATTGCGTAGGGCAATTTGGAGAAGTACCCAAGCTGGCCGAAGGGGCTCCCCTGGAAAGGGAGTAGGTCGTTAATAGCGGCGCGAGGGTTCAAATCCCTCCTTCTCCGCTTTCAAGTTTTGAAATAAAAAAACTTGAAAAAGTACTTGACATTCGGAAATGAATGTGGTAAAGTAATAAAGCTGCTTGAGAGAGTAGCGCACAAAGAACATTGATAACTGAACAGTGAAACACATACGATTCTCGAAAATTTCTTTAAATTAAATTTTTAAGAACAAACCTTAAAACAGTAAAACGGGAAGATAGCCAA
>NZ_JBQHUL010000066.1:0-8337 GCF_052065235.1 Blautia sp. HCP28S3_G10
TACTTTATTCAGTTTTCAATGTGCAATTTTAATTTATATTGAACGCTCACAAGAGCATATCAATCTTTTTCTCATCAGATTAGATTATCCGAGTTTTCGGACAGTCTCCCCGGTAATTTTATCCACGATCCAAGTTTTTCATTCCATGCTTCATCTGTAAATTTACCAAATCCGGACGCAGGATAAAATGTTAGTTCGCCGAAATAAATCTGTCCACTAATATCATAAAAATCAGCTCGTAAAAAAGCCATATTATCCGCTAGTTTCTCAGCAAGTTCTTCCATTTGTTTTAGTTCATCAGGCAAAGAAATGTTTGCATCCTTTTTAGGTGGATAAGCTGCTTCACCAAAATGGAGTAAATTCCCTGATTCATCATAGTAGTTGGCATGATGCTCAACAAAACGATCAAAATCGACCTTGAAGCACTTAACTTGTCCCCCAAAGCAAAAGAATTTATAATCTTTCAAGTCCTCGGAAGATTCATCTTTCATATATTTTTCAGCTAAGATTCTAGGCTTAACATTTTTATAAGGCCACTCACGACCATAACTATAGAAATTCCTTTTCTGGCAAGCCTCAATTTTTTTCCTTGCTTTTTCCTTGTCAAAATTGTTTTTATCTTTGCAAATAACTAAGCCTCCCGAATCATGCGTACACTTCAATACAAATTGATTTGGCAACCCGTCAAAATCAATGTCTTCAAACCTATCCCATATTCCAAGTGTCGGTATAATATATTGTTCACCTATACGTTCAGCCACATACTTTTTAGCTTCATACTTATCTACCATAGTAGTGTAAATATCTTTTCGATCGTGAATCTTCAACCATTGAAGTTTCTCATTAAATGTCTGTGGATTTTGCAAATTTAGTCTCTTATTAAAAATTCCTCTGTACACCAACTTTAGGAAAGCATCATCCGGCAAACCGTCTAACATTCCTCGTGTCCATAGTGAAATTGCAAAATGCCACGGATTTTTTAGAGTTTCAGCAATAAAACCCATCCTATTTTCCTCCCCTAGTCGTTCTTGCTCTCGCCAAACCAATCGTCTTTATTAGATAGTCTTTTTTTAGAACAAAATTAACAAGAACAATAACCATAAGCCATACTATAGCTACTTTTAACGCCAAAACAACCCAACTAGCATATGTCAATGTTCCGAGTTCAAAAAGAGACGATACACTGTATGCAACAATTACAGAAATCAAATCTATAATTAGCTGTTTTATTACAATTGCAAGATTCCATTTGATTAAGTTTTTAGACAAGTAAACCGCTAGCCAGCCAGTCTGATAAACCATCGAAATCAAAGTTCCAATAGCTACGCCTATAAGCCCAAATTTATAAACAGCTAGAACCGAAACGCCGATATTAATCCCCGCGGCAATAATATAACATGATTGTGTTTGCTTGAAATGTCCACCCGCGATAACCATTAGATTATAAGGGAGTCTAATGCAATGAGCCGCATGAGCAGCTGTCAAAAGAATTCCAAACGCCACAGCAACATAGTTACAGTCAGTTATATCTTTTGTATACACTTCCACAAATGGAACAATCAAGGTTGCTGTACAGCCAAAGAGAAAAATCGTCGCTGTATGAATAACCCATTCCACATAACCGAAGAAATTATTTAATTCCTTATATTCTCTCTTTGCCCAAAATTCTCCTAAAACTGGCTGGATTCCTTGTACCATTGAGGTAAACAATTGCTTAACTCCTGACACAACCAAATTATAAACTGCATATACAGAAACATCGTTTAGTGTTGCAAAAAGTGTTAAAACCACCGTATCCGTATTGTTTAATACCACACTTGCAATATGCTGTGCAAACCCATTCCATTTCTGCTTGATTGGTTCATAGTTGATTTTCTTTTTGAAATCAATCTTTTTGTACTTATTTCTGACATACCAATACATTCCAATCGGACGCAAAAGATATATCAGCGAGGTAAGAAGTTTTACAGTATGTATTCCAAAACCAGAAGTTATCAATACAACCGATAAAATTAGATTCATTAAAACGGTAATGATTTGTAATGTATACTGAACATAGCCTCTTTGATCAGAATTAAGTAACAATTGATATGTTATTCCAAAATAATATTGTGCAAAAGAGTCTATGGACAAAATCAAAACCAAAAGAAACACAAACCAATAGTCAAAATTTGATGTTCCAATAAACGGATATAAAATTGCAAGAGCACCTGAATAAATAGCTAATATCTTCGCAAGCGTCCTAAAGAACTTCTTTCCAGATGCTAGAATGTCGGAGGTTAATTCAAAATTATCTTTTGCGAGAGGCTCATATAGATTTGCCTGTACTACCTGTCCAACTCCTAAATCCAAGAATGAAATCAATCCGAGGAACTGTGTTATGGACACTACCAGACCGTTTATTTCTGACCCATAATATTTCAAACGAAGTATTGGCAAAATAAAACCAGAAACTATGGTTAACACTTGAAAGGTCAGAGATGTCAAAGTTGTTAAAGACAATTTCTGGGATTTAGTTAAATTCTCACTATTATTTAGCATTTAATCAGTATCCAGTCCTCTCCAATTAATTGATGACGATACCCATCCATATTAAACCAATGATCAGGTGATATCACGACCTTTTTTTCATTTTTTGATAGATATTGTGCCCACCAACAAAAAGTGCTATTGGACATAATAAAATGCTTACATGAACTCATTAATCGCATTTTTTCGCCAATATCATCATGCCCTGTCTCATAAAATAATTCCACGCCAAAATCACAATTTTTGCGTACCCAATCTATATCATCTGAGAAAAAGAAAAATTTTGCATTAGGGATTTCTTCTTTCATTTTAGCAATAGCACTTTTGTAATATTGCAAATCACATATATCTCTTAACGATTTATTTGTTTTTTCTAAAAAATCACCTCTTCTAAAAGAAACACATACACTTTCACATTCTTCTATATGTTTCATCAATTCAATATTTTCATCCTTTACCGGAGCCTTTGTGGTAAACTCACACAGCAACTCCTCTCTAATATTTTCAAAGAAGCGTTTATCTTCATATGTTCCGCAAACAAATTGATTTTTCTTCTTGCTTTTCTTCAAAGGATAATAGCCATGAACCATATCATATATACCAAAATGATTTAAGATAGGCTGCAGCATCACCTGTCTTTTATAAAAAGCGGGTCTCGAACTGCACGGTATTTTACAAATCAATCTATAAATATTAAAAACTATTTTCTGTGATAAATCCCCATGTATCATGACAAGTTGTTTATCATATGATTCTTTTGCATATGGCTCAACATTGAATACCGCCAAATCATCTTTCCACGTCTTATCTTTAATATTTTCTTTTTCAATTTGATAAAAATTAAACGTTATTCCTTTTCCATAAAACATTTCTAATTGTCTCGAGACTGCGTAAAGAAACATCTGATTTCCACAACGGCCTCTAACTTCCGAATAGATCAAAATAAATCCTCCCTTCAATTCGTCTTATTGCAGTATGGTTTCCAAATATCCCTTCCACAGCGAAAAAACAGCTTTCGGCTCAAACCGCTTACATACATCGTGTGCAGCTTCACCGCACTTAATTCTCAAATCCTTATTTCCAGCAAATTCAGATAGTGCTTTTGAAATAGCACTAACATCACCCGCAGGAACTATTAAGCCATTGCAATGATCATTAATTAAAAACTTCGCTCCTCCCGGCGAACAATCTGTCGAAACCACCGGCATTCCAACCGCCATTGCCTCCAAAAGAGCATTAGGCACTCCTTCGAAATCAGATGTGATGAGAAATATTTGTGCTTGACATAACAAAGGTGTAGGATTTTCTGAAAGTCCTTTAAACCGGATACAATCTGTTAGTTTTTTTTCCTCTACCATTTTGATTATTTTATTCTCATCCAAGCCTCTTCCATAGATGTGCAACTTATAATTTGGATAATCTGCATGAAATCGTTCAAATGCGTTAACCATAACATCATATCTTTTTTGCTGATTATCTAGCCTTCCAACAGATATTACAATTTCATCTGAATCCTTATCCCATCGACTTTCGTCTTTTTTAAAGACAGGATTCGGTATCACCATACTCTTGGTTGCCAACTTCTTTAAATACGCTTTTTTCGCATACTCAGTCTGAAAAACGCATCCTGCGGCAGCATTCAAAATCATGAAATCAATTTTATTTTTCAATCCATATTCATATTGATATGGATCCCCTCGTTCAGAAATGATAGTCGGAACACAAGCAATTTTACCAGCCAACACGCTCAGCACACATGGATATCGAGTAAAACTTATTATACAATCTGCATTAATAGCTTTTGCAAGCTTTGCCAACTCTAATACTCTGAAAAAATTATTCAATCCTTTTATATACTTTTTTTTCAGCGTGTGCAGTGTAATGTTGGTCAACCCATCAACTGAATATTTCGAATTATTGTCAAGCAGATTCAAATTCAAAATATGAACATTATAATCACATTTTGAAAATTCTTCAGCTACCCAGCAAAGAATTTTCTCTGCACCTGCAAAACTTAAGCATGGTGTTACAAATAACAATGTCTTCATTTAGTACCTCTTATATGTTTTGAAAATAAATAAATGCCTTCTCTTTCCTACCTTTTTTTCTTTAAAGAAGCAAAGAACTATCGGTAAAGATGCTGTAAGCATAATATACAAAGTGAATCCATTATAATAAGCCAACAAAAAAATAAAAAATTCCAAAAAAATTTTACTCAAGAAACTGTCGCAGACCTTACACAGATTTACTTGGTTTATCAAAAAAAATGCAAATCCAATTACTCCATAACCGACTAGAGTATTAATATAATCGTTATGTGCTTGTATATGAACTCTTAACGCTTGATGCATATACTCCGTCACTCCCGGTATACTTACTCCAAGTAGTTTTTGAATTACATTACTCTTATTCACAAATGCCTCAATTTGAACTTTTCTATACCATTCTCGTCCGTTTGTTATCGAGCCATTATTAATAGCTGTAACTGTTTTATTTATCAAGCTATTATTTACCAAAATATCTGTTTGTGTTGCAAGAATGACCAAACCAATAATTGCAATAACAACTATAGTCTTTTTTCGTGACTTATTTTTCATGGAAATATAATCGCATACAACCAAGAGACACAATGCAAGTGCCGCAGATCTCACACCTGTTAATACTGTCATTGCAAAAACTGCTGCTTTCATTAGCAAAAACACAAGACTGCTATTTTCTTTATCGTAAATAGATGCACCGCAGTAAATAACCAGTAGCACATATGCCAACATATGCTGAACCGAAAATGGACCAAACAGTGTCCACGCTTTGTCAACTGCACTATATCTATACCCAATCCCGCTAACAACAGATATAGCAACTAATGCGTAAAAAATATATACGGAATAAACAAATTCCTTTTTGTTGTTTTTAAAGAATGTTTGATATTCTTCAATTACAGATTGGTTTGAAAACAGTATGGAATATGTAAACATAAGGACATAGCTATAAAAATATATATCTGTTAGTGCACCATACTGTCCTATTGCCATCATATAGGCTATATATACTATCAAAGAAAAGTTATATATAAAAAAAATTATTTTTTTGTTTTCACGTATCAAGAGCTTATTTAGATATCCATATGCAATTATCATAGTACCCAAAATCAGTTTGTTCCCCAATGAAAACGGGAAAAAACTAGACAAAGCAAACAATGGAATTATAAGTATCGTCATATGAAATATCAAATATTTAATGTTGATTTTCATTTCTATTTCCACTTTCTAAGATAATATTCCTTTGTAATTTTCATTGTGTTCTTCAATCCCAAAAACGAAAGAATCGCATAGCCTTTAATTCGTTTACTTACGCATTTATCGAACAATACATTCATCCGATTTTCTTTTACCAGATCCCAAAGTTTATATTTTCTTATGTCATCAGGCGAGATATTAGTAGAAAAGAACGAGAACACGTTTTCTAATATTTGTGATGAATATGCATTTTGAATGCCATAATCCACAATATCAATATCTGTTCTTAATTGGTTTAATGCTTCTATCGCATCCAATCGTTTCACTGTGAAATTTGAAGCCGTAATACTTCCAGTTCTATGATAATAAAAATAAACAATATTACTTCCATATACAATTCTCTGTGCTCTATCAAACACCTTATACGTCGTATATAGATCCTCATGAAGTTTTCCAACAGGAAATCTAATGTCCTTAAACAATCCCATTTTATAGAGCTTTGCAGGAGCACTTGTACTAAACAAGTTTGCATAAAGCAATTGGCCGATTGCTTCCTTATTGTTAAACAAGCGACTTGTTCCAGTTTCAATATTTCCTTTGGAGTTTAGATTTTTTGTCATTTCCAACCTTCCAATTGAAATATCCGCTTCATATTTTGTCAATAGTTCATATAAGTATTCCACAGCATACGTTGGCATATAATCGTCCGAGTCAACAAACATGATATATGCACCTGTTGCAATATCAATTCCCTTGTTTCGTGCATCCGATAGTCCTCCGTTCTTTTTATGTATAACACGGATTCTGCCATCTTTTAACTTGAAGTTCTCGCACATCTTGCCACTTTTATCAGTCGAGCCATCATCAACCAATATTATCTCTATATTGCGATATGTTTGAGACATTATACTGGAAACACAATTATCGATATAAGCCTCTACATTGTAAACTGGTACAACAATGCTAATTAATTCATTACTCAATTTCAAATTTTCACTCCCATCTCTACACAGAACCGTCCATTCTATTCTGTATTTCGTTAAAATTTACCCTTTCATCTGCTGTGCAATATCAGCATCCACAATTTCCTCGCCGGTCTTGTGCTTCAACTGTTCCTTAGATGCTTCACTCAGACCATTGTTAACAACAGCACACATATCGCAAGTGCTGCACTTGTCGAGTTCCTCTTTAGTAACTTTACCATCACGGTAATCGCGGCAGATCTTCAGCTCATACATGGAGTACGGGTGCTTGGTGAACAGTGCCTTGAACTTATGTACCAGAACCCATGTGGCAGGCTTCCAGATGTACTTGTGCATAGCCGGAGAAACAGAACCGATCATCCAGCAGTCACGGTCACAGCAACGAACCTTTTTGCGGACTTCTTCTGCCTGCGGGCTGTTCCACAGCTCCTCCCAGCTCTGGGTATTCAGGTTGCCCATGACTTCCTTGTCCTTGGTGCCGTTACAAGGCATAACATCACCGTACGGGTCGATGAAGAAGGTATCAAAGCTCATGTCGCAAGGCAGCAGACGCTTCTGGCCGTAGATGTAGTTGATCAGGCCGTGGTTGAAGTAAGCTCGGAACCACTTCTTCGGGCTGTTGCTGCGCAACAGTTCATTGACCAGATTTTCAAAGTTCTTAGCAACCATCGGACGGTCATGGATGATGTTCTTTGCCTCAACAAAGTAGAAGCTGTTGTGCAGAGAAGCAGTCGCAAACTCCATGCCCATCTCATTGGAAATCTTGTACAGAGGGACGAGGTCAGGCGCATTCTTGTCCTGGACGGTCATGCCGAAACCAACGTCCTTCATGCCCATTTCACGCAACTTTTTCAGCGTGCCGTAACCACGCTGGTAGCCGTTCTGCAGGCCGCGAATCTCGTTATTGGTCTGCTCCAGACCCTCGATGGAAATACGGATACCGATCTGCGGGAACTCTTTGCACAAATCAACGATACGATCTGTGAAGAAACCGTTGGTTGAAATGACGATACGGTCGGATTTCTTGTACAGTTCACGCACGATATCTTTCAGGTCGGTGCGGATAAAAGGCTCGCCGCCAGTGATGTTAGTAAAGTACATCTTCGGCAGCTTCTTGATGGTCTCGATGCTGATTTCTTCTTCCGGTTTGGAAGGTGCTTTATAACGGTTACACATAGAGCAACGAGCGTTGCAGCGGTAAGTGACGATAACCGTACCATTCAATTTCTTTTCTTCAGACATGATTAACTCTCCTATTAACAATCAAAGTTTCAATTTTATTTAAGAACCACTTCGCACATACCGAGAACACCACCGAGCCGCAAATAACCGCAACCGCCGTGAAGATATATGCAAGCAAGCCATTACCAAACAGATGGACAAGGTGTAATTTTTCAAGCACACGATAAATCACCATGTGGCACAGGTAAATCTCGAAGCAGATGCCACCGAGGAATTTGGCAACTGGATTGACCAGTCCCCCCCAGCCTGTCCGAAAACCTTATTTTTAGGCATAAATTTAGCCCCTTTCCTTCATCTGTGACATTGAAAACTGAATAAAATACACAGGATGAAGAAAGAGGCTTATG
>NZ_JBQHUL010000067.1:0-8069 GCF_052065235.1 Blautia sp. HCP28S3_G10
GTGAAAAACTCCAATCTATCAAAAATCGCATGTGAATTATAGTGAATTACTCCAACTCGCAAAGGGCTGGAGTAATTTTATATCTGACCGCATCATTATTTGGCGGTTACGCTTTTTTCTTAAATTCGTAAGTATAACGCATAAAAATACCCCTTTCACTGGATGTCCAGTAAAAGGGGTACATATCACTAGTTTACTTGCAAAGGCGTCTTTTTTTGCTATTTTATAGGGCGACAGCCCTACAGCGAGGGAATTCTTTCCCGAGCTGTGCATGGCGTAACATTCTCTTTCGCACTCGATTTTCTTGATTTGACCACATTTTTACCACAAATTCTTGGAAAAATATATTCGTCTGATTTTCTTACCACATTTTACGACAACGACTTCTGGTTTATACCACAGCAGGTACGGTTTCTGGCAGGTACGGTTTCTGGCAGGTTCATTTTAGACATCTCGTTCTCCACATGAGACTTCTCTGCAATATGATTGTAGACATACGGAATTCCTTCCATACCATCTATATGCCAGATTCTGCTATGCTCCACCCATAATCTGTCAATCACAATACCATCAAACCAGTTCATGACCACAAGAAAAAGACAGGCTTGAAGATATGCCGTTTTAAAATCCATAACATGATTCCAAACAGAAATAATCAAGATCAGAGCCACAAATATAATAATACAAAATGGTATCATAAACCACTTTGACCTTTTCATCACAGTTTCTTTATCAGCAATTCCACGTTTCTGTGCTTCTTCTATATATTCTTTTGGATAAAAATATAAACAGTTACGCCCGTCGTTCCTCACTGCACATTTTATCAGTGATGCATACAGCAGACAGTACAATACATTTTGCAACAATAATAACATTTTTCTGATACCTTCTTTCAAAATACCAATTCAGGTAATCTATCTGTCTCAATAATTTTTTTAAGCATTCTGGCAAATCCTTCCGGATTTTGGATTTGATACTGCATATGGTTAAATCCCTCAAAAACGGGAAAGTTACCGTATATATAGGTCTGCATCACTGCATTTCTATATTTAAAATGTTCTTCTATACTTCCAAATTCCCAAAATGTATGTTTCTGCAATTCTTCTGACAGTTCTGGAAATGGTTTATCTTCCAAGCTGTCTGTCAGCTGTCTTCTCAGATTTCCATACGTCAAGTTCTTTCCTGCCTCTATAAAATAAGGTTTAATTTTATCATCGTCACACCACATGATTCTCTTTAGTGTCTTTCCTTTTGACCAATATAAACTTTTCATTGCTATATATAAGAACGGAACCATGATTCTGCGTGTTGTCTTTCCAATCTGTGCAAACTGCCCGCCATCAAAAAAAACATGCTTTACCGGTATTTTTATCTCTGTCAGGAATGCCATGGCGAGATCTGCTCCAATCGAAGATGCAACTATAAGTTCTATTTCTTTGATTCCATGGTTCCCCAAAAATCGTACAATCTGTTGTATCTCATCTCTTTTGCTTTGATACCTCTGTCCGGAGCAATACACAGTCGATGTTGGCATAATGCAATAATATTTTTCTGCCATTTTCTCTGCAACCAGCATACTGCTTTCCCCAGTTACTCCCATTGCATGGAAAAACAGAATGACTGAATTTGATTTATTTCCTGTTGTTTTAAATACCACACTTCCACCTTCTGTCTATTTTTTATCTATCTACTCTCTTCCATTTTGCAACAGCATTTCTTACCCGCCAGTCAATATCCAGACGTGCTCTGCGACATTCTTTCGGATGTTTTCTTGCTGCCTGAAACGCCAGTTTCACAAAGAGTCCGGATCCAACCGGGAGCATTGTCTTTAGCATGCTCTCTGGAAAAACGAAATGGGTTCCATGCTCATAAATGACATAATCCAATCTGCATGTGTGTGAATGTTCTTTCATACGCTGCTTCATACGGCGGATATATTTTGCAGTATCCCACAACACATCATCTTCAGCACCAATTAACAATACTGTTCCATGGATTTTTTCAATCTTGATCATCTCGTCTTCTGTGATTGGGTGAGCCTTTTCAGAATCATCAAATAGTTTTCTTGAATTGATCATATCACCGGTCCGTTTTGTTTCTTTCTCAATCACATGCCAGTAATCCGGATGTTTGTAGCAAAATGGCATATACGGAAGGGGTTCTCCTTTGTAAGAAAAAAGAGATTCTCCTTCAATCGGCCATTCCTTACAGCCATCTTTTTTGCCCTGCATAAACCCCTGCCAGATAAAATCACTCGGTGTCAGACCAATCGTTAATGTGATATCTTTAAAATAAGAAGCAGCAGTCAATGCCAGTGTTCCTGTAGTAGATGCCCCGACAATTCCTATCTTCTGATCACCATGTGCTTTTAACCAATTGATTGCTTTCTCTATACGTTCCAATGGATAATTATGATGTCCATAATCTTTTTTTCCAGGTGACATTGTCATCACATTCACACCGAGTTTATGTAGCCATTTCACGGATATACGCGCCAGATAATCCTCTGGATCATCCCCGATCATGGCAATCATTGCACAGTCTGATCCTGTTTTGCATTTCCAGTATGCACCATAAAATCCATCTGTTTCCACATCAAAATGTCTTTTCTTCATTTGTATCATCTCCTTAATATCGGCCACGTTTCTCCAAAACTATTATTTTGTTTGAGATATTCCGAACGATTTGACTCTTTCCTATCACACGATAAATCGGCATAAGCTTTTTCATTCCTTCAACCAGACTGACTTCCTGTTGAACAGAAAATCCCGGCACAATTCTTTGCAGTTCTGTTCCGTTCTTAACTCCCCATGTGAATTTTGCATTGATTCCCTCTATGGATTTTTCTTTCACATGGTTTACAACAAAAGGTGACATGGTTTCGACCATTACGGTTACTTCCTGAAATGATTTTTCAATAATAAAAAACATCTTTCTGATATCTTTTTCACACAAATACATTGTAAGCCCTTCGATTATTACCAGAACATTCTCACAGTGATAATCTATATCATCTACATAGGAATCATCCATTGCAGACTTTGCGATCTGATATATCGGACCTGTTTCTGGAAGAAATTGCCGCCTTATCTTCATAGTCTCCGGCAAATCTATATTGTACCAATGCAGATATTTTCCTTTCATTCGATAACATCTGGTATCCAGTCCACATGCAATATTTATAACAATTGTATTTGCATTTTTCTCCAAATATTGCTCAACCATCCGGTCTAATACAATTGTTCTTGCAATCACGCCATAGTTCATGGCTTTATCTTTATCCGCTTTAGAAAAGTCATAATCAAGATTTTTCACAAGTTCTTCTGCAATTTCGTCGTTTATTTTAGCATTTTTCTTTCTTGTTTCTTTTGCTCTTGCATACAGAGTCTGTACCATCGTTTCCGGCACACCTGTCACATTCACTTTTTCTTTCATTATCTGTCGCCTTCCACTATTGTTTTCTTACAACACAATGCATCCTAGTATTCCATTTTTTCATATAAGCATAAAATTGCTTATGCAGCTCCCTCATTTCATCTGGTGCCTTCCTGGCATGTTGATACATAAATTTATCTCCAAAGCTACTTTCGAATGTAACAGCAAGCATAATCGTCATAATTGGCAGTGGTAAAAAACGAAAAATATTCATTTTACAAGGTGACAGCCTACCTGCCTGTTTTCGCAAAAAGCTAAAATTTCTTTTCAATTTTTTTGCTGTTTTCTTCATAATCTTCCAGTCTTTTCCCGCTCTTTCCGGGCAATCTGCTTCGTAATATGCATCTGCAATCGGCACCACCATGGCAAGATGACATAATTGCCACATATGCATATCCACTACTTTCTGATATGGTATATGAGCATGCCTTAATATCTTTGAAAACTGCTTTGTCTTTTCGGATTTATTTCCTGATATTTCTGCAAATGTTGTCGGCTGAATCATTCTTGGAGTGAGTGCTGCATCAAGGATACCATCATTATTTATACTTCCGCCCGCTCCTGGAAAAGCAGGCAATATTCTCCCTTTTCCAACAATATCTTCCCATTTTTTATAACTGTCCAATGAATTTACCATTGTGACAATTATATTGCTTTTATTATTTTTTAATTCAGCAAGTGCTTCATATAGCTGATTTTCCCTGACAGTTAGCAAAATAAAATCGTAAGCATCATTATCTGACAATTCTCCAAGAATCGTGGCTTCTGCCCGCCTTATGTTCTGGTTTTTCTTATAAAGCAGTCCATTTTTCTTTAAAAACTCAAGTCTTTTACCTCTGGCATAAATACTCGTATCATAACCAGTTTCTGCAAATAAGACCGCATACAAGGATCCAATCACACCTGCACCATAAATCAATATTCTCATAGAAATCCGTCCTCTTTTTCATTTTCAAAAAAACTGCCAGTGTTCATGTTAGTAATATCTAACTCTCATTTTCTAAAAAACCGTGTGAAAACAAAACTGTAATTCCACACGGTTTCTTTTCTTATGCATTCAGTATATCACTTTTACCTGGTTAATCAACCAAATTTTGTTTTCATAATATTTAAAATTTCATGTTCATGCGCCTTATATTCACTGCACTTGGAATGCAATTTATACCCTCATCTGGTCATTAAAATAATAATTTACATACTCTTCCGAAGATACATTCTAATCAGTATGATTGTATGCTCCGGTCAAGGTGGAAAATATGATACTTGGCGGAGGCATTATAAGAAGTGGCGGTAACACCAAAATCATTATGATTATTGATATTCTAAGCACATGGTGTATCAGAATTCCACTGTGTCTACTTGCAGCATATGTGCTCAAATGGGGAATTGTTGGTGTGTATACAATGGCTCTACTGAGCCAAGTATCTACAAGCTATCCTCGCATGCCCCGCAATTTTTATAAGTCCGGTTACGGACTTTTTTATTGTGCTGTCATGCACATTCTGCAAAGATCCTTTTTCCCTCATTCATGATGTTAACTGCTGCATTTACATCACGGTCCATTCTGTTTCCGCATTCACAGTAATAAATCCTTTCAGATAAAGACAATTCTGCTTAATTCTTGTTACATTTTGTTAAAATCTCATGTGGAGCTTCTATTTCATTTGCCAAGGTATGCTCTGTTAATTCTGACATCAATTTCAACTTTTTATTAATCAACGGTCGCATACAATTAGGAACATGTTCCTGATGCGCTCTGTGGATTGCTACACATTCCTTACAGTTTCCGTGGTAACGACAGGCTTTCAGGCAAGGACAATGATCTTTGTCTTTATACTCCTTACGAAATTCCGCTGCAAATTCTTCTTGCAGTCTTAGCCCCTCGACACGGTTTCCCTTATGAAATTCTACCATTGCATCCAGTTCTTTCTGGTTTCCTTCAATCTTCATGTTATTATAGCGCCTCCATTTCAATTATTCCTCAATTTCTGATAAATCCATGTTTTTCTATCCATACCGGATAATAGATATAATCATAGATACTTCACTAACTATTTCATCCAATATTCCAGGTGAAAATCAGCGTTATTACTTGCAATACGCAGAGTATACAACACACCAATCTGCCTGTGGATCTCACATGACTAAAGTCACATGCTCCTCAGTCGCTTTAAGCGACAAGGCTAAATATCGGCGGATACGCCTGTAACTTAGGATATGCGCAGTCATGCGCTTTTTTCCATGCCAGATATGGCAGGTCCCCACACCACAGGTAGTCCGCTGTATATCTGCCTGTGTTTATGCTGCTCTTAAGATTTCCATTTCTGAAAATAGTTCTCTTAAGTCCGCATATACACATGAGATCCTACGCTTTACTGAAGGGACTTTTGCCTCCAGCAAGGACCTTTCCGTTACCGGAAGGGGTTTTAAAAGTTCCCGTATAAAATATCTTGCTCCAATATTATAGGACGCCGAAAGATCACAGTTATATCTTTTTCCATTCTGGAATGTACAGAGGCTGTGATTGCCCGGATCACGGACAACTGTTCCTGACCCATCATAGGCAAGCCTGCTGGTATTCCACGCACAGATCCTGGATGTCCGTATCCCTCTCCTATGTGCCTGATGTTCACATCTTTTCTGGATATCCCTTTTTCGCCACAGGTGCAGCTTCTGTTTCTTTCTTCCGGATATCTTTCCTTTTGTTTCCAGATACTCAAACACGATCACATCCGCATGGTTTTCTTCTGCATATCCTGTGACTGCTCCTGCGATCTTTCTTCCGAGTTCTGTGTTAAGGCGCTTCGCATAAGCCCACCTGCTTTTCACCTGTGCAGAGCCATGCTCGCGCTGGAATCTGCTTATCCGTCCCAGTACACGGTACATCCGGTCTTTTTCACTGGGGAAATCAATAAACCTTCTTCCCAGGACAGTTCCATCTGACCGCATAATGGTACAGACTGCATCCGTATTGAGTCCTAAATCCACACTGCAGATAATCTGTTCTTTTGCAGGTGTCTTTGTAAGCGGCACTTCTTCCGTATAAGAAAAACGCAGGAAGTATTTACGATGCCTTTTTTCCAACACGGGAGCTGCAGCTTTTTTTCCTGCCCAGTTCTTTCTGAGATATTCCATATCTGTATGGCTGAGGCTGACCCGGAACCATTTCCAGTCATGGCCGTCATAAAGTTTCAGGCACACTCTATCTTTTTCTTCTGTATCCTCACGGTACATTACATCACGATAGAATACCGGCATGGCATAATTATCACACACCAGCTTCGGCCTGCCGCCTTTCTGATCCGTTTTTTTCCACAGTCCCAGCCTTGTCTTATATGAGGATACACTTCCCAGTGCATGCTGGATAGCTGCCCTTCGCAGATAAGAAGGCATCTTTGGAAATCGCAGGTCAAAATCAAACCTTGCCTGGTTCTTTTTGGTGGTATGCACCAGATGTTCTGCCGTGTTGAAACGTTTTTTAGATTCCGTGATTACTGCCAGTTCATCCCATGTCTGAGCATAGATCTCAATCAGACAACTGACCGCAGAACGATAAATATCCAGTGTCTGGCAGATCGGTATATTCTGTTTTCGCAATTCTACGCCATAACTGGATACTATCCTCATCTTTTTTCCTTCTTACAAATATAAATACGGATTCTTTCAGGTTACTGTCTTTCTTTTTGCCCTTCGATATAAGAACATACCTGTTCTCTGCTCCTGTCACTCACTGTTACTGCACAATAAGATGGATTCCACAGATGCCCTCCCCAAAGCTCCTTCTTCAGTTCTGGAGGTGCAAGAAACATCTGCCGGGCAATGTTCCCCTTCATGATCTTGATCATATCAGAGATATAAAACTGTGGTCTGCAGTCTACAAGCAGATGGATATGATCCGGCATAACCTCCATTGCCAGGATCTGAAATTTATATTCTTCTGCAAGGTCACAGAGCATTTCTTTGCATTCTGTATCAATACCATCTTTTAAAACCTTTTTCCGATATTTTGTACACCATACCAGATGATACTGCAGGGAATACACATATCCTCTACCATATGAAAGTTCATTATTATTGATATTAAACATATTTTTCTCCATGTTTTTATTATACCATATGCAAGAACATTTCGCAAACATTTGTTCTGCTTTTTTCAAAAAAATAGTGCGTCTAACTCATCACTGAAGTAACGAGAATGCGACACACAGTTATTCAATATATAACTTACCCAACCAGTAATTCCCCCAGACATTCTTCTGATATACGTTTAATTGTAATCTAACTTTTTTATCCTTGATGTGATCCGGCAATTTTTTACCTATGCCATGAATGTGCTTTTAGATTGGTCTTTAACCATATATCAGCGACCTTATTTATATCTACTTTCTGCAACTTTCTATCATAACAATCCATGCTCCATAAACCCCGATTTTATGCTCCCATTATACCATCTCGCTACATCTCCTTCAACGTAAAACTCACAGTCCACAGCCCCTTATAACTGGTATCGTTACTGTTCACTTCCAATGTCATTTACTTAAGGAAATTCCTTGTAAAAAAGGAGTTTCCTTTTTTATTACCAGTAACTCAAAAAACACTTGACAATACCTCATGTTTGTGCGGCTTTTTTCTGA
>NZ_JBQHUL010000068.1:0-6864 GCF_052065235.1 Blautia sp. HCP28S3_G10
GTTCAACCGGTTGGGAAAGGTTTGGAAGAGTTACTTCTACCACTGTTTTTGCAATGGTAAGTTCCAGTCAAGACCTACTGGAACTGGAATTTACTTTTCCAATTGACCACCTGAAAGGTTTTAAGATCACGGTTATTCACTCCTATGATCCTAGCTCCGCTCTTTAATGCCCGGTCTACTTCTTCTTCATCATGAGCTTCCACAAGTACGTCCATACCAAATTCTTCCGCAAGTTCGCGGTATTCTTTCAGTTGTTTATCATCAAGAATTGCACAGATCAGAAGCACTGCTGATGCACCGTAAGCTGCGGCCTGATAAATCATATATTCGTCTACTGTGAAATCTTTTCTTAGAACAGGAATGTCAACATTTGCTGTAATTTCTTTAAGGTATTTGTCTGATCCCAGGAAATAAAATGGTTCTGTAAGGCAGGATATCGCAGATGCTCCTGCAGCTTTGTACTCTTTTGCAATTTCCAGATAAGGGAAATCCGGTGCGATCAGTCCCTTTGATGGAGATGCCTTTTTTACTTCACAGATATAGGACATTCCTGGTTTTTGCAGTGCCCGGTAAAAGCTGTGGGCTGTCTTTGCAGCTTCCATCTGCTGCACTTTGTTTTGCTGAATTTGGCGTATCAGTTCTTCCTTCGTTACTTCTTGTTTCTGTTTTTCAATACGTTCTTTTGTTTTTTCTGCTATCTCATTTAAAATATTCATATGAGAATTTCCTCTTCATTATATCCTGTAAATTAATTCTGCTACTGTACGGTTCAGACATTTGACTCCTGGATAAATTCATCCAGTTTCTGCTGTGCTGCACCGTTGTCAATCAGTTTTTCTGCCATCTTTACACCTTCTTCAAGTGTTTCTGCTTTTCCCGCAATATAAAGTGCTGCACCTGCATTCAGACACACTGCCTGACGTTTCGGACCTCTTTCTTCACCTCGTAAGATTGCTTTTGTGATCTCTGCATTTTCTGCCGGTGATCCGCCAACCAGATCTTCTTTTAAGCATCTCTCGTATCCGAACTGCTCCGGTGAGATCTCATAAGACTGAAACCATCCATCTTTGATCTCACATACAGAAGTTGGGGCACTCATGGAAATTTCATCCAACTTATCCTGTCCAAAAACAACCATGCCTTTCGTTACTCCAAGTTTCGCCATAACCTGTGCAAGCGGCTCAACAAGTGACTGGTCAAAAACTCCCATAAGTTCCATATTAGCTCCTGCCGGATTGCTTAAAGGTCCCAGAATATTAAATACTGTACGGATACCAAGTTCTTTACGGATAGGTGCCACATACTTCATTGCAATGTGATAATTCTGTGCAAACAGGAAACATATATTGATTTTTTTCAGAAGTTCTGCACTCTTTTCCGGTGGAATTGTAATGTTTACACCGAGTGCCTCAAGGACATCTGCTGCACCACTTTTAGAAGAAGCTGCACGGTTTCCGTGTTTTGCTACCGGCACTCCTCCTGCTGCGATAACCAGTGAAGAAGTTGTGGAAATATTGAAGGAATTTGCTCCGTCACCACCAGTTCCGACGATCTCCAACACATCAAGATCATGGAGTAACTTGATACAGTGCGCTCTCATTCCTGCTGCTGATGCTGTGATCTCGTCAATTGTTTCACCCTTCATGGAAAGAGCTGTCAGATATGAGGACATCTGTACCGGGGTTGCCTGACCGCTCATAATTTCGTCCATAACTGTTTCTGCTTCCTGATATGTCAGATCTTCTTTTTTTGAAAGTTTGATGATTGCCTCTTTGATCATTTTTAATTCCTCCTGGTTTTTAACATTCTCTAAATACCACGAATTGTTCGCATTTATATATTTTGAACCCTGGTTTTCATAAAGTTTTTTATCATTACTTTTCCATCCGGGGTCATGACTGATTCCGGGTGAAACTGAACTCCAAATATCGGATATTCTGCATGTTCCACTGCCATTATCTCTCCGTCTTCTGACTCAGCCGTGATTCTCAAAGTCTCCGGAAGTGTCTCTTTTACTGCTGCCAGTGAATGGTATCTTGCGGCCTGGAAGCTGTCTCCTAAACCTTCAAATAATCTGCTTTTTCCAACAGTGTAAATTGTCTTTTTCTTTCCATGCATGAGTTCTTTTGCATAGGATACCTTTCCTCCAAAAGCTTCACAGATTGCCTGATGCCCAAGACATATTCCAAGAATTGGAAGCTTTCCTGCGAAATACTTTATTGCCTCAATACAAATTCCTGCCTCCGTAGGTTTACCAGGTCCCGGCGAAAGAATCAGCACTTCCGGGTTCATTTCTTCTATTTCCCTGACCGTATATTCATCATTACGGACAACCTTTATATCCGGCTCCACAGAACCGATCAGCTGGTACACATTATAAGAAAAACTGTCGTAATTATCTATCAGTACGATCATTCCAACCCCTCCTGTGCTTTCTGAATGGCAAGTACTACTGCTCTAGCCTTATTACAGCATTCTTCAAATTCTTTCTGTGGTACACTGTCTGCTACGATTCCGGCCCCTGAACGGATACAAATCTCTCCATTTTTCTTATATACAAGCCTTATCGCAATACAGGTATCAAGATTTCCTGCAAAATCCAGGTAACCGATTGCTCCTCCGTAAATTCCTCGTTTACTCTGTTCCAGTTCTTCGATAATCTGGCATGCTCTGAATTTTGGTGCCCCGGAAAGTGTTCCTGCCGGAAGGATCGAATCAACTGCATCAACTGCATCTCTGTCATCTCTGATCTCTCCTGCCACTGTAGAGCCAAGGTGCATAACCTGTGAAAAATGCTCCACACTTAAATATTTTTCTACTTTTACAGAACCGATTTTACTGATTTTTCCAATATCATTTCTTCCGAGATCAACCAGCATGTTGTGCTCTGCAAGTTCTTTTTCATCTTTCAGAAGTCCTGCTTCCAGTTCCTGGTCTTCCTCTTTTGTTTTTCCCCGTGGCCTTGTTCCAGCAAGTGGAAATGTAGTCAGTTTTCTGTTTTCCAGTTTGACAAGAGTTTCCGGTGAAGCACCTGCTATCTCGATGTCATCACTTGAAAAATAAAACATATACGGTGATGGATTTGTAGCTCTCAGCACTCTGTATGTATCAAACAGACTGCCTTCTGCTTTTGCTCTCATCGGATTTGATAGCACCACCTGAAAAATGTCTCCTTCTTTGATGTAATGCCTGGCTTTTTCTACCATCTCACAGTATTTTTCTTTTGGAAACTGAGGGCTGATTTCTGATTCAAGCTTAAGTGATGCAAACTGTTCTTTTTCTCCATTTCGAATCAGTTCTGCCATTTCTTCAAGTTTTTCTTCTGCTTTTCTGTATGATTCTTCCAACTGATCAAGCAATACACCTGTAATGAGAAGCACTTTCTGTCTGTAATGATCAAAGGCTATAACCTGATCAAATAACATCAGATCCATGTCTCTGAAATCTGGATCTTCATGCTCTCCAAGTTTCAGTTTCGGCTCGCTGTATTTAATATAATCGTAGGAAAAATATCCCACCAGACCACCAGTAAAGGGAGGCATATCTTCCATTACAGGGCTCTTATATTCCTGTATAATTTCCCGTAATGTATCTCCCGGATGAACAACTTTTTTTGTAATTTCTTCTTTTTGTCCACCTGTATAACGGATTCTCATAATACCGTCTGTACAGGTAATTTCCATTTCGGGTTCATAGCCAAGGAAGGAATATCTGCCCCATACTTCTGTCTGACTGGCGCTTTCCAGCAGATAACAGTGCCTGCTGGCTCTTCGTAATGTACGCATGACCTCTACTGGTGTATAACGGTCTGCATACAGTTCACGGCATACCGGAATGCGCTTGTATTCTCCGCTTTGTGCCATCTTTTTTATTTCTTCTAGTGTTGGATACATTTACTTACCTCCCTCGTCTAATCAGCTGTAACTTAGGATTTCTGCCGGAAGTTTATACAACATACAGAGAACTTGCCACCAGCAACTTCTCTTGCATACTATGGCAGGACAAAGCGGACAAGTCCGCTTCAAACTCCCTGAATCCCTCAATCTTTGAGGGACTTGCTACGCTTTGCGCGCTAGATGCAGTCTGCTTTAGCAGACATGTTCCTCATGCATCTGGTCGCATCCTCGCGGAGCTTTTTTTGCTTTATTGGAACATTACGGAGTAATTTCCTATAAAGTAAAAAAAGCTCATCCCGACAGAATCTTATATTCTGTCAAGGACGAGCTATAATATACCCGCGGTGCCACCTTGCTTCATGGAATGACCCATGCACTTTGCGAAATACCTGCATATTTCCGACAACTGACGTATGCCTTACGTCGCAGAATACTCAACTGATAAATGCCTTTCCCTGCGCCCTCTGCGGTCCATTTGACAATCTGCATTTCCACCCGGCTCTCACCCTCCCGGACTCTCTGTGCGCGCATAACTACCGTTATCTCCGCTTCATCGGTTTAATTAGCTAAATTGTTTTTTATAAAATACCACCATTCAGGTATGTTGTCAACCCTGTTTTTATTTTTTCACAAATAAAGTTACTGCTCGTTACTGTGAACGGAGTGAACAGTAACACTACTCTTTACTGTTCACTCCGTTTACAACAATTCATAACAATTTTTCCAATGCAATAGCCACCCCGTCATTTTCGTTTGTTTCAGTAACAAAAACTGCACATTTTTTACAGTTTTCCGTGGCATTTCCCATTGCAATACCATATTTCACAGCCTCGATCATGCTACAGTCATTATCTGCATCTCCAAAGGCCGCCACTTCCTCTCTGGATATTTTAAGTCTGTCCAGAAGCCACAGAAGTGTTTTTCCTTTTCCGGCATTTATATGACCTATCTCAATCAGATTTGGAACAGAAGATGTCACATAAACCTCTGGAATGTCATTTTCCAGCTCTCTGTACAGTCTTTCCTGTGTTTCTTTTTTTTTGCACACAAAAGCAATACTGTCAAGTTTATTCCTGCTTTTCAAGGCAAAAGAAACAATGTCTTTTATCGGTTTTCTGGTGGCTTTTATGTACTTCACACCATATTCTGTTGCACCATATGATGCCGGATCTTTTATATAAATTTCTTCCGAATATGGGATTCCCTCAATAAAAACCTCCATAATCACATCTTCTGCTTTCTTTACTCTCAAACAGGCTTCTACTGAAGAATCTTTAAGAAGACATTCATATATTCTTCTGTTCTCACCAACAGAATAAACTGCTCCTCCATTTGCTGTAATGATATATTCAACTCCAGGAAATTCTTTTATTATATCTGGAACAGCCTGGTAGGATCTTCCTGTTGCAGGAACAATATATACACCTTTTTTTACTGCTTCACTCAATACCTTTCGGTTTTTTACGGACAGTTCTTTTGTATTTGTCAGCAAAGTACCGTCAAGATCACTTGCAATTAATTTTATACTCATTCGTGTTTTTCTCCCGGATGCACATCTATTTTGTTTTATTATATAAAAGAAATGTCCTTATTTCTATACAAACTTTTCCCTTTTCTTACTCTTCAGTTATGCTATAATAAAAGAAACTTAAGCGCATTCAAAAGGAGTATATATATTATGAAATTCATTTATCCTGCGGTTTTCCGCAAAACTGAAAAAGGCAATTATAAAGGATATTTTCCTGATCTGGCATGTTGTGAAGCAGTTGGCGATACATTAGATGATGCGATTGAAAATGCAAATGCGGCTGCTTATGACTGGATCACTCTGGAATTATCAGAAGATGACTGTCAGCTGCCACCAGTCTCTGAAGCAGAAGATATGGATCTTCAGAATGGAGATATCGTCAGAAATATTTCTGTAAATATTCGTTTCTATGAGGGCTGGGATGAATAAAAAAAAGCGAATGGTTTCGCATTACTTCCATACGAACAGAAGATACTGTGTTTCTGTTCGTTTTCTTATTAGTAGATTTTCCAGAGCAATTGCTATGATTGATGATGGATTTACAAATGATTCTTCCAAATTTGTTCCAGTAATACAAATCCCGGTGACACAGTAATGTCATTGGGATTGTGTTATGTAATATTACTGGTTTATGTAATCCACTCATGAAGAGTTATCAAGTGTTATTCACGTAATCTGCTTCATGAATGGTATACAGGATAACGCGTGTTTCCGGATTTCTTACACACGTCTATGGATGTCTGCTTTTGCAGAACTCGCTTCGCTCAGACAAGCAACGCAGCCATCACTAGTGTGTAAGAAATCTCGGAAGCCTCGCGGGCATCCTGTCTCCATTCATTGAAGAGATTACTGCATGCAGCAATAATCACACCTGTACTGGTTCCAGGCCATAGGCAAATTAAGGTCTTTTGCATCGGGAAATGTATAAAATACTTATATCGATGCTAAAATTTCAGTATATCGCAGAATCCGGCATCGGATATTGAAAAAATCTCTTAAATCGATGCCTCAATCTCAATATTTCGCAGAATCCGGCATCGGATATTGAAGAAATCTTCTATATCGATGCACCAATCTCAATATTTCGCAGAATCCGGCATCGGATATTGAAAAAATCTCTTAAATCGATGCACCAATCTCAATATTTCGCAGAACCCGGCATCGGATATTGAAGAAATCATCTGTATCGATGCTGACGATCATCTTAACAAAATCCTGCAGAAAATTATCATTAACGGTATAGAAAAAACTGGGCAAGTCCGCTTTAAACTCCCTGAATCCCTTAATCTTTGAGGGACTCGCTACGCTTTGCACGCCAGATGCAGTCTACTTCAGCAGACATATCCCTCACTACTTCCAGTGCTTGTTTTGCACTTCTTTTTGGTCGGAATCCATATGAACATTCTCTGAAATCAGCTTCGAATACCGGTTCTATGGCTA
>NZ_JBQHUL010000069.1:0-6782 GCF_052065235.1 Blautia sp. HCP28S3_G10
AAAAACATGGTCGACAGGGCTTAGGTGGGTGTTTTTTGTCTTCGTGAAATATATGAAAGATATTTGATTTATTATTCATTTCTCACTTGACATCACACCGCTGGACTCTATAATATACTTTTATCTATTTTATCAAATTTTTTTAAAAAATTCAAAAAACTTGTTGACATTTCCATATCACTATAATATAATATCTCTTGCGTTGAGCAAATAAATCAAATAACGAAGTGTGGCTCAGTTTGGTAGAGCGCTGCGTTCGGGACGCAGAGGCCGCAGGTTCAAATCCTGTCACTTCGACTACATGAGAGGATTCCTGTTATGGAATCCTTTTTTATGATATAAAAAGGTTCCTGTTCACAGGCAGCTTATCCTTTGTGCTTTTCAGGTCTTTTGTATTTCGGATATCTTTTGTGTTTCAGAAGTGTTTTCTGTTGTATATTTCTATTCTATTGTATTTTCCAGCTCTCAGACTGCTGCTCTGGCAACACAGCAATCTCTTCGCATATGGTTTTATCTTATGTTTTATCAAACATACTGCCAAAAGTATGTTCTGTGATTATTATAGCACATTTTGTACTGTAGTCAATCGAATTCGTTCGACAAATCAACCGACAACCCAACTTAAGATCCCGAGCATTTTTCCGCATCAATTGCCAGTACAAACATCAGTACATGCAGTGCATCTTCCGGCTTTTCAATGTCCAGCACATATGTATCTGTCATCTGAAGGATCTCCCTATCCACTGTTGCAACCAGATTTCCATCTTCATCTGTAATGGAATAATTCCGCTCCATAACATTTCCCTCGACATGCCTGCCGGTAAAATCAACATCATAACTGTCGGACTATGAAAAAAATCTCTGTCTGAATAATAATCTCATCTGTCAGTTCTTTCTGCCTGTAATTACTGTTTACAACAACCTTGCCAAAATTCATTGAAATTCCTCACTCGTTACGCTATATTATAATCATTATATAGCAAAATCGTAAAAGGAGTTTTCCATGAATATAAATGATGTAAAAAATATCAGCACGCACTGTACCCGAACTGAGTTTGTAGGAACTACGGTTCTGGACACCATCGGACTTGTAATCTCCGGAATTGATGATATGCTGCTTGCGCAGATGAATGTCGGTACGAAGTACCACGCTCTTGGCCTGTTCAGTTCTAGAACCGGAGCTGCAGGACAGATCACCGCAATTGACGATGCAGTAAAAGCCACCAACACAGAGGTTCTTTCTATTGAGTTCCCCCGCGATACCAAAGGCTGGGGCGGTCACGGCAATTATATTGTGATTGGTGGGAATGATGTTTCTGATGTAAGGCATGCCATTGAGCTGGCACTGGAATTAACAAAGAAAAATGCCGGTGAGCTTTATATCAGTGAATCCGGTCATCTGGAATTTACTTATTCTGCCAGTGCGGGACAGGCTCTTGCCAAAGCTTTCCAGGCTGTTCCCGGGGAAGCCTTCGGCTTTATGGCAGGTTCCCCTGCTGCAATCGGACTTGTTATGGCTGACACTGCCATGAAGGCTTCGGCAGTAAATATTACCTGCTACATGACCCCAAGTATCGGCACCAGTCATTCCAACGAAGTTATCCTCGGAATTTCCGGTGACGCCAGTGCTGTCAAAGCTGCTGTACTGGAAGCCCGTCAGATCGGACTGGAGCTTCTTATTGGTATGGGCTCCTACCCGAACATTCCCGGTGCACCATATCTCTGATATTTTTCTATTGTACTCTTTCATGAGGCCTTCGGCATCGGAATTCAAAATAAATCGCAAATTCGATGCCTTAATCTCAATATATCGCTAAATCTGGCATCGGAATTCAGCATAACTTCTTAATTCGATGCCTCAATCTCAATATATCACTAAATCTGGCATCGGAATTCAAAATAAATCGCAAATTCGATGCCTCAATCTCAATATATCGCTAAATCTGGCATCGGAATTCAGCATAACTTCTTAATTCGATGCCTCAATCTCCTTATAACGCTAAAAACAGCAGGCCCCAACGCCTGCTGTCATTTATGCCAGAGTATGCAAGAGAATCTGTCAGTGGCAGTTTCTCTGTATTTCCATATAAATTAATTCAACTGATATACTTCTGCATACTGCAGTCCGAAGCTCAGTGCCTCGCTGTGACTGCTGCAGTAAATATCAACATGTCCATACGGAGTTCCCAAATCCTCTACTGTATATACATTTCCGTTGATCAGAAGCTGTGTTCCAAACGGTACTCCTGCCATTGCTACTGTACGTCCTGCAACCGGCATCGTACCACTTGCTGTTGCATTTCCTGCTGTTCCGCAGCACTGTGCGCAGTTACAATATCCTGTCAGTTTGAAAGTACCTAGATATTTTCCCTGACCGGAACTGGAAGTTTCGGAAGATGTGTCCTCAGAAGAAGTACTTTCAGAAGAATCAGTACTTCCTGTATTCTGTGATGCATCACTGCTGTCCTCTGTTACGGTTTCTTCCGGTGTTTCTGTGGCATCTTCTGTATAATCACTGTCATCAGCTGTGCCTGTACTGTCTTCTGTGCTGCTTTCGGAATCAGTATTCTCAGTATCTGAAGTTTCATCATAATCCTCTTCTGCTGCCTCGGAAGAAGCTTCTGCCTGTGCAGCTTCCTGTGCTGCTTCCTCTGCTGCCGCTGCTTCTGCAGCTGCTTTTTCCTGCTCAGCCTGTGCCATCAACTGTGAAATACTGTTATCTGCATTATTTACTTCTGCCATCAGGGCACTTGCCTCTTCCTGGCTTGCACTGATCTGACTTACATAAGAAGAAATATTGTCATTGGTTGTCGCAACTAGATTCTGTACTTCCTGTTGCTTTGTACTCTTCTCATTGAGTAAAGTATTAATAGAAGCAGATTCCTCTTCAACCTTTGTTTCCTGTTCTTTGATCGTCTGCTGTGTCTCTTCATATTTCTTCAGCATATTTCTGTCATATGTGGAAATAGAAGAAATATTATTTACCTGGTTGATAAAATCTGAAAGATTCTGTGATCCCAGAAGCATTTCCAGCATAGAACTTCCACCATTTTCGTACATATACTGAATACGAATCTTCATGGACTGATACTGCTCTTCTGCTGTTTTCTTTGCTGTTTCCAGTTCAGCCTGAACATTTTTCAGTTCTTCTTCTTTCTCTGCTGCCTGTGTACTGAGCTCGGAAACTGCATCTGTAAGTTCATTATATTGTGAATCCAGTTCTGCCAGGTAGGATTCCAGTTCCTGTTTCTTGCTTTCCAGGCCACTGATATTTGCCTGCGCCTGTGCAAGTCCTGCCTGTGCCTCCTGTTTCTGTGCCTGTGCCGCTGCAATCTCATCTTCTGTGGAAGCAAATACGCTTGTCCCCATGGAAAATGTCAGAGCACCTGCAAGTAACAGGGTAAGGACTTTTTTCATCTTCATATATACACCTCTTAACTTTTTTGTAAGGTTAAGTATAACACATCTCAGCAGAAAATCAATACTTTTATTTTATTTTTGTAACATTCATGTAACATTTGTATCTATCTACAGCCTGGTTACGGAAAAAATCCGGCCGTGAAATTTAATTTTTCACAGCCGGATTCATACGAGTCCTTGTTATTACAAGTCCCCCCTATTATACATTTTTAACCTATTCAGCTACAGCTTCTGCCTCTTCTGGCTCTGCTGCAAGCATTTCCTGATATTTATCTATAATCAGGGTCTGAATCTTGTCTCTTGTACCAGAGTTGATCGGATGTGCAATGTCCCGATATTCTCCGTCTGTTGCCTTACGGCTCGGCATTGCAATGAACAGTCCCTTCTCTCCTTCGATCACTTTGATATCATGAACTACAAATTCATCATCAATTGTGATAGAAACAACTGCCTTCATCTTGCCTTCTTTTGCAACCTTTCTAACTCGTACATCTGTAATATTCATCTTGCCTACCCCTTTCGTTTTCATACGTGTTATAAAACAGCCGCCGTAACGACCGATAATAACCTTTCCTCAACCTTTTTATAGCATATAGCGTTCATTTTCTTCTACCACAATGCGGATTCCATCCTCACTTCGGTAATCCGAATTAGCCCTGATCGTATCCCTGCTCTCAACAATACAGTTCTCGATATGAGTATTATCTCCAATATATACATCATTCAGTATTACAGAATTACGAATGACGCAGTTATTTCCTATATAAACATCTTTAAAAAGAACTGAGTTCTCAACTGTGCCGTTTATAATACAGCCACTGGCTACCAGACTGTTTTTCACAACTGCACCAGGATTATACTTGGCTGGTGGAAGATCATCGATCTTCGTTTTGATCTCCGGTCCCTGTCTGAAGAAATAATTCCGTATCTCCGGTTGCAAGAATGCCATGTTTGTTCTGTAATAAGCTTCTGCCGTGGAAATATTGCTCCAGTATGTATCAATTTTGTAACCATAGATTCTTTTGAGGTTCTTATAGCGAATCAGGATATCATTGACAAAATCATGTCTGCCTTCCTGCGCAGCTCTCTCGATCAGTTCGATCAGCTGTCTTCTTCTGATGACATAAATTCCTGTAGATATTGTATTATAGGAAGAAACTATTGGTTTTTCTTCAAATTCTTCTATTCTGCAGTCATCATTCATTCTCAGGACACCAAATCGTTCTACTTCTTTCTGATCTTTGCATGTAGTACATACAACTGTAATATCCGCACGTTTCGCAATATGATATTCCAGAACCTTATTGTAATCCATCTTATAAATACAGTCACCGGATGCGATCACCGCATATGGTTCATGGCTGTTCTTAAGGAAATCTATATTCTGATAAATCGCATCAGCTGTTCCCTGATACCAGAGACTGTTGTTCTTGGTTATTGTCGGAGTAAAAACAAAAAGGCCACCCTGTTTTCGTCCGAAATCCCACCACTTGGAAGAACTTAAATGTTCATTCAGTGAACGTGCATTGTACTGTGTCAGTACTGCCACTTTCTGTATGTGGGAATTTGCCATATTACTCAGTGCAAAATCTATACTGCGATAGCTTCCTGCCACCGGCATTGCTGCAATCGCTCTTTTATTAGAAAGTTCTCTCATTCGGCTGTTGTTACCGCCGGCCAGAATAATTCCAATCGCTCTCATGCCTGCTCACCATCCTTCACCTTGATTACCTGTCCGCTGGCCAGAATTCCTCCCGGATAATTTTCCGTTTTTGTTATGCCGGATATTGCCGTGTTCTTTCCAATCTTGACATTATCCGGAATCACACTGCCCTCGCCGACAGTAGCAAGACCAAAGGAGTATACTGCAGGTTTCAGTACATTTACTGCTTCTTCTCCACATCCAATGGTGACATTTTTACCTATGGTAACATCTTCTGCTATAATTGCTTTCTCCATGATCGTGTTCTCACCGATCACTGTATTGCGCATGATAATGGAATCATTGATCACAGCGCCTTTTTCGATAATAACATTCGGGCCAATCACTGAATGGTGTACTTCTCCGTATATTTCGGCACCCTCTCCGATCAGACATCTGTCTGTAACAGCTTCCTCAGAAATATACTGTGGTGGAATAATGTCACCTTTTGTATATATTTTCCAGAATTCTTCATACAAATTGAACTCCGGAATGATATCGATCAGTTCCATATTGGCTTCCCAGTAAGAACCAAGTGTTCCTACATCTTTCCAGTAGCCGTTATATTCATATGCAAAAAGTCTGCTTCCTTTGTCTTTACAATAAGGAAGGATATGTTTACCGAAGTCACAGTTGGACTGGTTTTTCAGTGAAATCAGTGCCTCTTTAAGCACCGGCCAGCTGAATATGTAAATTCCCATGGAAGCCAGGTTACTGCTCGGCTTTTCAGGTTTTTCTTCAAATTCTGTAACACGCCCGCTGTCATCCGTCACCATGATTCCGAAACGGCTTGCCTCTTCAATAGGAACCGGCATACAGGCGATCGTAATATCTGCCTTATTTGCCTTATGGAAATTCAGCATAACTTCATAATCCATCTTATAAATATGGTCCCCGGACAAAATCAGAACGTAATCCGGATTATACTGTTCCATATAATCCAGATTCTGATAAATAGCATTCGCAGTTCCTGTATACCATTCACTGCTGGTGCTCTTTTCATAAGGAGGAAGTACGGTCACACCGCCCTCATTCCTGTCCAGATCCCACGGAATACCTATTCCGATATGTGTATTCAGACGCAGAGGCTGATACTGCGTCAGGACTCCTACTGTATCGATGCCCGAATTAATGCAGTTACTTAAGGGGAAATCTATGATTCTGTACTTTCCCCCAAAAGCGACAGCCGGTTTTGCAACCTTTTCTGTTAAAACTCCCAGTCTGCTGCCCTGACCGCCAGCTAATAGCATGGCAATCATTTCTTTTTTAATCATCATGCACTCACCTCTTGTATGTTATGATTTTTCATTATATCATACTTTACATGATTAGTGAACATTTTTCACAATTTTTTCGTTTGTATTTTCATTTTTTTATTTTTATTGCACACGTTTTTGATATGTTCAAAAAACGTCACACGTTATTTTTTGTATATTTTGCACATTTTTATATATCTATTTTTGTATTATTTGCGCTTCTATATTTTTTTAATGCTGTTGGGGTCAAAAGCCCCCAACTATGATACCTGCGAATTGTTATTACCTGTGAAGTTACTGTTCACTCCCAATGTCATTTACTTAAGGAAAATGTACTGTAAATAGTCTTGATAAATATTGGATGCTGGTATACTTAACGCTTTTTCAGACAGTCATAATGCGAT
>NZ_JBQHUL010000070.1:0-5949 GCF_052065235.1 Blautia sp. HCP28S3_G10
CGGCATAAAGTAATCCGATGAAAAATCCATCAGAATAATTTATGCTGTGCCCCTTTTTAATTTGATTGAATGTGGCATGGTATAGGACCAGATAAAATGCCGGATAACACCTTCGGAGTGTACCGTTCTGAAAGCCATTTCAGAAAAGGTTTTGCGGATTATAAATCCGATGAAGAGAAAGATTTTTAAAGAAAGGTTATTTACATATGGCAAGAAAGAAATCATTTGAAGAGTATCGAGAAGAAAATTTAAAAGAACAGGAAAAAATCAAACAGCAGATTGAAGATGCAAGATTAAAGCAGTTGCAGGCAGAACATTGTATTCAGCGAGCAGAAAATCAGATTGTCTACCAGAAAAAGAAAAAAGAAAAGGCCAGAGTACATCGTCTGATCACAAAGGGTGCTGCGATCGAAGCAATCTGCAAAGACACACAGTATCTGATGGAATCGGAGTTTTATGAATTGATGGATGAAGTGTTACATATTCCAGAGCTAAAGTTTCATTTGCGTGTGGCCGATATGGTACAGGGCAGACAGGAAATTGTAGAGGAGGAGTAACTTGGGATGTTATCATTTTCATTTAACGCAGCTATCTAGAGGGCATGGACAGTCAGCAATCGCAAGTGCGGCATATCGTTCCGGTGAAAAACTTTACAGCAGTTATTACGGAGAAACAAATGACTACACAAGAAAAGGTGGAGTGATTCTTTCAGAAATTCATTTGCCCGATCATGCTCCTGAAAGATTTAAAGACAGAGAAACTCTCTGGAATGAACTGGAGTGGGAAGAGTCAAATAAGAAAGCACAGCTGGCACACAGTTTTGATATTGCTTTTATGAATGAATTTTCGATGGAAGAAAATATCGAACTGGCAAGAAAATTTGTCCGAGAACAGTTGGTTAGTCGAGGTATGATTGTGGATCTGGCGATTCATGATCCAAAGCGATCAGATGATAAAGTACCAAATCCTCACATGCATATCATGGTTCCAATCCGTCCTTTGAAGAAAGATGGTGCATGGGATGTAAAGCAGAAAAAGATTCCGATTCTGAAAGAAGATGGAACACCGGTTTTAAATAAAAATGGCAAACCAAAAATGAAAGCTGTGCCGGTAAATGATTGGAGCAGTAAGGAAACTTTGATGGAACTGCGAAAGGCATGGGCAGATCTGTGCAACGAGCTTTATGAAGAAAAAGGTTTGTCACAAAGAGTAGACTGGCGTTCTTATGAAGAACTTGGTGTGAATCAGATTCCAACAGTTCACGAAGGACCAACGGTTCGAGCTATGGAAGCAAAAGGAATGGAAACAGCTCTTGGAAGCTTGAATCGAATGATCCGTAAGTTTAATCAGATGCTTCGGGATGCAAAAGAACTTTTGTGGAAAGCAATGTTTCAGGAAGGTCAACTACAGGAAAAAATGATGCTTGCAAAGAAACCTACCATTGCAGAGTATTTGATGGAATATTATGAGCAGAGAAATGACGTGGCAGAGACATTTGCATATGGGACTCAAAAGGCAAAGACAACAAATTTGAAAGAATTTACAACCACCATTTCATTTCTACAGAGGAAACACATTGATACTCCGGATGAGCTGACAGCAAGGATTCAATCATTAGAAAAATCAATTCAGGATAAAAAGAAAGAGCTTGAGAACAAGGCAGCAACGCTATCTTTAGCAAAAGAAGGAATCCGTGCCTGGGAGGAATTTCAGAAAATGCAGCCGATATATGATGAGCTGAACCAGAAGAAATGGTTTAAGGAGAAATACAAAGAGGAACATAAGGTGGAGCTGAATCGATATTATCGTGCCAGGCGAGTGTTGCAGGAAAATCGAAATGATGATGGAAAGGTTCCGATTCATAAGTGGGAATATGATAAATCTGTTTTACCCGGTGAGATAGCTGCACTGAAAGAAGAGAAAGATGCTCTATTTAGAGAACTGAAAACATATCAGAAGATTCAGAAAAACATTGAATCTGTTTTGGATGATAAAAATGAGAGCTCTGTTTTAGAAGCACTTGAGAAAAAACAAGTGGAAGTAAAACAAAGAGAAGCTGAGAAACCAAAGAAACGGAATCGTGGTATGGAACTTTAGAGAGAAGGTGATGCGTTGGAAAAATATACGGAGGATCAGATTGCAAGAGCCAACGAAGTGAATCTGGTTCGATTTCTTTCTGCAAGAGGAGAACGTTTCAAGAAAGCAGGCAGAGAATATCGTTGGGAAAAGCATGACAGTGTGACCATTTGTGAAAATAAATGGTATCGACACAGTCAGGGTAAAGGTGGTTGGCCGATTGATTTTATGATGGAGTTTTATGATTTGAGTTTTCCAGATGCCGTAAAGGAGTTACTGGATGGAGAGGAAGCCATGGCTGGTTTGAAAATCTCTCTTTCTGAGAAAAGGGCATTTCCCTATGTGGAGGACGGTGGTCTTGCAGTAGCAGACCCCATCCCCACAAAGGAGATGGTGCTTCCTGAAGCAGATGAGAATCAAGATCACATTATGGAGTATCTGGTTGATCAGCGAAAACTGAATAAAGATATTGTGAGTGAATTTATCAAGCGAGGAGATATTTATCAGGAGAAAGACAATCAAAGAGTTGTTTTTGTTGGTAGAGACTCCGAAGGTAATCCGCGATACGCCAGCTGGAGAAATGCAGGAGCAGAACAATTACGTGGAGATGTATCAGGCTCGCAAAAGGAATATGGGTTTAAAAGCGTAGCATTTTGGGATGAGGATAAGCAAAGAAAAAGATTAGCGAGAAAGTTGTATGTATTCGAATCACCCATTGATCTACTATCTTTTATTACACTTTATCCGAAGTACTGGCATGAAAATCATTATCTTTCACTGGGTGGAGTCAGTGCGAAAGCACTTAAGATTTTTCTTTCTGAACGCTCTGAAGTGGAACAGATTATTCTTTGTCTGGATAATGATAAAGCCGGGCATGAGGCCTGTGCTAAGTTATTTGATTCAATTCCATCACGATATGCAGTGAATCAATTGGTGCCAAGTAAAAAAGATTGGAATGAAGTGCTGGTAAATCGAAGTGGTGATTCGGGCGAGAAGTACTACATATCGGATGTGGAACTTCGGGGTTCCGGTGAAAAAAAGATCCCAGTCAGAAAGATGACAGAGATTAAAGAGACGGTAGTGGAGTGGTTATGGTATCCATTTATTCCGTTTGGAAAGGTAACTTTGATTCAGGGTGATCCGGGACAAGGAAAAACATGGCTTGCCATGCATTTGGCTGCAGCATGTACCAATCGAAAGGAACTGCCGAATGAGCTCCCGATGGATTCTTTCAATGTGTTTTACCAGACTGCAGAAGATGGAATCGGAGATACGATAAAACCGAGGTTGATGCAATGTGGAGCAGATATGGAACGTGTGCGTGTCATTGTAGAAGATGATTCCATGCTGTCTCTTACTGATCCGAGATTGGAACTGGCAATTAAACAGAACAATGTAAAGCTTTTAATCATGGATCCAATCCAGGCTTATCTTGGACCGGATGTGGATATGAACAGAGCAAATGAGATTCGTCCATTGTTTCGATATCTAGGGGGAGTGGCAGAACGAACAGGCGCAGCAATTGTTCTGATAGGTCACTTGAATAAGAATGCCGGAACACATGCCAATTATAGAGGTCTTGGATCGGTGGATATTTCAGCTGCGGTAAGAAGCATTTTATTAGTCGGAAAGGTGGAAAAAGAAACCGAAAGGGATGTACGAGTAGTGATTCAAACAAAGAGTTCACTGGCACCAAAACCTACACCGGTAGCATTTACATTGGAAAACAGTAAGTTGGAGTGGATTGGTGAATATGAAATCACCGAGCAGGAATTGATGTCAGGAAAAGCTGGAATGCAGAAGGAAACAAAGTTGGAGCAGGCAATGAAATTGATACGACAAATCCTGACAACAAGAAATCTTATGTACGTGGCGGATTTGGATGCAGAGGGCAAGAAACTTAAAATCTCAGATCGAACCATGCGAGATGCAAGAAAAAAATTAGAAGACGAGCTGGATTATGGATATGAGAACTCCAAGAAAACAGTTTGTCTTAAGAAGTGAGTTTGGCAAAGGCACTGGTCAGGTTGGCAAGAATTCCCGGATACCTTGCCTGCCTGCCAGATGCCAAAGGGGAATAGAACATAATAAGGAAGTGAAGGAGATACATTTGAATCGTAATTATGAAACACCGATTTTTGAAAAATATTCATTAAGTATAGAACAGGCTGCTGATTACTTTGGAATCGGGCAGAAGAAATTGCGTCAGATTGTGGCTGACCACGAAGGTGCTGATTTTATTCTTTATAACGGCAATCGTGTCCAAATTAAGAGGAAAAAATTCGAGTCATTTTTGGATAAAACATCAGCAATTTAAGGGATTACGAAAAGAGCCTCTTCATGATATACTAACTGTGTGCTATGGCAGAGGCTCTCTTAAATTTAGGAGGTTAGCACATATGAGTCAGAAGCGACGTGATAATAAAAAACGTATATTACGCGATCGAGAGAGCCAATGCAAGGATGGTCGTTACAGATATAGTTATTTAGAAAACGGAAAACGAAAGGATGTTTATAGCTGGAAGTTAGAACCGACCGATAAGCTGCCTGCAGGAAAGAGAGACTGTGTTGCTCTGAGAACAATGGAAGAAGAGATTCTGAAGAAACAGCTCTTGGGGAAACCGAATTGTCCTAAAATGACAGTAAATGAATTGGTAGAGCGTTATATCAAGCAAAAGCAGGGAGTACGTGAAAGTACCAGAGCCGGTTATAAGACTGTGATAAATACCCTGAAAAAGGATCCGTTTGGAGAAAGATTTATTGATGAGATTCGTATTTCTGATGCTAAGCTGTGGTTGATTGAGTTGCAGGAAAATGGTAAGAAATACAGTACCATTCATACCATTCGCGGAGTGGTAAGACCTGCATTTCAGATGGCTTTGGAAGATGATATCTTAGATAAGAATCCATTTGCCTTTGAACTTGCTACGGTTCTGGTAAATGATTCAGAAACGAGAGAAGCTCTTACCAGAAAGCAAGAGAGACAGTTTTTGGAGTTTGTGAAGAATGATAAGCACTTCTCAAGATATTATGAGGCAATATACATTCTTTTCAAAACCGGTATGAGGATCTCTGAGTTCTGTGGATTGACGATATCTGATATCAATATGAGAGAGCGAACCATCAATATAGATCATCAATTACTTCGCACTTCGGGAATGAAGTACATCATTGAAGATACCAAATCCACATCAGGAACCAGAGTGCTTCCCATGACCAATGAGGTTTATGAGTGCTTTAAAACCATTTTGAAAAACAGGAAGAAACCAAAAGTGGAACCAATCGTGGATGGAAAAGCTGGTTTCTTATATTTGGATAAGAATGGAAAACCTATGGTAGCACTTCACTGGCAGAAGTATTTTCAGCATATTCGCGAAAAATACAATAAGATTTATCGAATCCAGATGCCAAAAGTGACACCTCATGTATGCCGTCATACTTACTGCAGCAACATGGCAAAGACAGGAATCAATCCAAAGTCATTACAGTATCTGATGGGACATGCGGATATCGGTGTTACTCTTAACACATATACTCATGTAAGATTTGAAGATGCGAAGGAAGAATTACAGAAACTGAAGTTAGTCAATGCCTAGTGTTTTAGGCATTTTTAAGGGATTTCATCCATGGCAGACTAACTGTGGGAAAACCAGTTGAATTTCCCACACTTTTCCCACACTCAAAGGAAAAGATATGCAAAATCTTGCTAAGATACGCCAGGAGAGCATGAAAACATAAAAATGCTCAAACCCTTGAAAATACAAGGGCACTGAAAAACTCCCATTTTTTTAAGGTGGGAGTTCTTCTTTTATAATTTTTCTTGTAATTTCTAATTATATTACAAAAAAACGCTATGGTTTACCCCATAGCCAA
>NZ_JBQHUL010000071.1:0-5444 GCF_052065235.1 Blautia sp. HCP28S3_G10
GCATTCTGTATCAATACCATCTTTTAAAACCTTTTTCCGATATTTTGTACACCATACCAGATGATACTGCAGGGAATACACATATCCTCTACCATATGAAAGTTCATTATTGATATTAAACATATTTTTCTCCATATTTTTATTATACCATATGCAAGAACATTTCACAAACATTTGTTCTGCCTTTTTTCAAAAAAATAGTGCGTCTAACTCATCACTGAAGTAACGAGAATGCGACACACAGTTATTCAATTCTACCAATCTACTGATATAATCCATATATTCATCCAATTTCTTTATAAAACTTTTAATCCTCTGATATGTTTCTGTCTCTTGTAATATACATGAATTTCTCATCAGTTCATTGATTTCTGTATAGAAACAATCATAGTTAGAAATCAGCATGTAAAAAATCCCGGTGAACATATCCATCGATATAACATCCCTGATTCCCCATCGACAATACATGTCAAGAAATCTCATACGCAAAGAATATGTATCTGTAATCAGCACCTGTACTTGTTGCTCGTTAAATGGATTTCCAAACGCAAATCCATAATATTTATTATAAATCACTGCATTATTTTTTATAAAATTTTCAATTTCATCCCAATAAACAATTTCTATAGAAAACTTTCCCTGTTTCAATCTTTCTTTACTTTTCAACATAACATATCGCTGTATATTGGCATCTGTTTTTTGCGCAATTGCAATTACAAACATACATAATGGTGGCACAAAAGTTTCTGCTAGTTTTATCATATCATCAATGTCAGACTCTTTAACCACGGTCCCACTATAATCCTTGCACTGCACACCTATTATATTTGATAAATCTTTTGAAATAACGTCAACACCATTTTGCCGCTGTCCGTTTCTCCCAAACAAAAAAACATTTCCACCAAATTGACATTCACAATAGTCTCGAATTATTTTTTCATATTCTTTTGGATCTGTTGGTGGAGTTAATGGGTTCATTCCAAATGAAGGCATTGCGTTTCCTCACTTTCTTACACTTAATTGTGCCTGTCACCTTTTACGCAAACCCCCAGAGCAAATACTACTGCCCTGGGGAAAATATCTTTCATTTACTTTTGTTTTAATCCATCCACATATTTATATCGTTCTTCTTCTGGAATTCCAAGCGCATCCATTGCCTGTTTGACAGTCAGGTTCATTGATGTCACCAGATTCCGAATCGCCTGCTGCTGTGCTTCTGCTCTTCCTTCTGCTCTTCCAAGTTTTATCAGCTTATCTGATTCCAGTTCCAGCACTTTTCCTCCCATGATATCACCTAACCTTTCCTTCACTTTTTTCCTGTCTGCAAATATGTAATCTGCTATCTTTCTGATCAGTTCTATCATATCCCGGTAAGCCTGTTCCCTGTCCTGATCCAACAGTTCCTCTTCCAGATATTCCTCAATATCTGCATATTCTTTTAATATTCCTTCCTGAAATACCGGATCTGTTTCTGCCTGATCCCGGTTCTTTTCGTATCGCATGATATAAAAAGGCAATAAGAAAATCAACTTCTTCTGAAATAACTCATCTTTAGTATATGCCTGTACATGCACTACTGGCACCTGGTACTCCATTTTTCTTCCATCCGGCATTACCATGACCATCTCCAGGAAATCCGGTCCACCTTTTCCACGGAGATACAACACACAAGACTGCGGAAATTCCATATAATATTTTCCGTCTCTCTTCTCTGCATAATCCATCGCAATTGAAAAATCATACTGTACCATCCGTATGATCATAGTTGAATTAGATGTACTCTGGCATTCAATATGATAGATCAGGTTTCCTATACACAGGTTTGAATCCGTGATAATCTCTCCGTCCTTCGTCTGATGTTCATTCCTTTGCTGCATGATCGGAATGTCCATCGGGTAATTTGTTCCAAACACCTCGTTTATTAACGGGATTACCAGCTCCGGCATCTTTTCGATCATTGTCCGAAAGACATCATCAAATATTGTATTGTTTTTTGCCATGAGGCTTTTCCTTTCTCAATAATTATTGTAAATTATTCTCTTTTGTATTCAGGAAAATCCTCTTTTGTGTTTTTTATCGCAATTTTGACTGACTGTCTTTTATCTCTATATTAATTCTGTGCTACAGAAATTTATCCTTTGTAAAGAAAATCTTACCTTCTTCACCCGCCTCTCCGATTTCTTTTATTGTAACAAAACCCCAGGACAAATACTACTGTCCTGGGGGAAATATCCTAAAATTCACATTTCTGTTTGCAATATATCTATACTTTATGAAATTTAACAGACTTTTAATTTTATTTTATTTCGCCTTTATTGTGCCTGTCACCTTTTCCCTTCATATACTTTTATAATTATTTATTTTTTAAACTTTTAATTATATCTGTACCTAGCATTCCTACTGCAAATATGCACAAAGCTAATACGCCTGAAACACCTCCAAATAACAGAAATTTCACCCATGAATTTAAAATAAAAAATTGTTTTACATTTATTATTAGCATCATAACACCCACCGAACATACAATTGCTCTGACAATCGGCGCATAAAAAGTTTTCCAATTTACGTTTAAATTTCTACAAACATATAAAGGAATAAAAATTCCAACCCATACGATTTGAAGAATAGAACTAATTAACGGTAAAGAAATCAAACCTGGATGAAACAATTTATAGCTTACATAAGCAAGAAATATATTAACTATACCACTCCCCAATGTATATAATGCTGGAACTTTCAGTTTATTCATTACCACATTCAAATTAGTTAAGGACCACATACACGCAATAACAAAGTGCGGAAGAATCGTGACAAATGATAATTCTGCTAAAAAAATTGCATTTTCATTCGGTGTCCATAAAGTAAAAAATTCTGTTGCTAAAGAAGAAAATGTTGCAATAACTGCACATCCAAAAATACCAACCATTTTTTGTGCTTTTTTTACTTCATAAATTAAACCTTTTTTATCATTTTCAGCATATTTATAAGTAATAACTGGATAAAAAACTCCTGTTAACATTACAATAATTCCACAAATAAACTGTGGTACAGTATTTACAATTGAATATGAACCAGATGCTGTTGCTCCATAAAACATATTTGCTAAAATCATAGACATTCCTGCTAACAAAGTATTACCAAATGAATTAATTGCGTTCCAACAACTCGAGGACAATAATTCCCTTGTATGTTTTGAAGAAATATATTTTTTTTTCAATTTAATTTCTGGTAACAAAAATCTTGTATAATTAACCTGAAAAATAATATTCACTATTGCTACTACTAATGTTACAATACCAACGTAAATAATTGATGGGGTTAAAAATTTATATAAAACTATAAACAACACTAATCTAAGTGAAGCTGTTACAAGTTCTCTCACAGAGCGCAAATCAATTCTATTTTTTGCAAATGTAGCAATCCCAAATACAGAAGCTGAAATGTTTATAAGAGCTGATGCAAAAACCAATGCAAACAGTGTCTTTATCGCTGCAACTGAATTAACCGGAACATCCATAAATGTGTCTAAAAAAACTACCACAATTAGCATTGGAACAAACATGATAAGACTCATTAACAAATTAGCTGCTAATGTTGAAGAATAATATTTATTAGCATCTTCTTTTCTTTTTTGGACTATTGAAACCGTAACAAATCGACTTGCTATTGAGTTCATAGCATTTGTCAAAACAGACATATAACTGACTATTGTATTGGCCATTGGATAAAAACTATATGTTTCTTTTCCCAATGTATTAATTAAAAAAGGAGTTAATACAAACGAAATAATAATGTTAGCAGAATAAGAAACTATATTAGCAATCATATTAATTGATATTTGTTTCCTACTAATCGAATCATTCACTATTTTTATTACCTCCCATTATTTATTAGTCTTTTTCCAATCCACCGTGGCAATATTGCACACATTAATTGATTAAACAACACTTTTTTATTACCATCTTTTGTTCTATGATGCAGTATGCATATTGGATAATCTTCTTGTCCAATATGGTCTCCATAATAAATCATTTCACATCCATTTCGAATATATTTTTCTGGCAATCTGCCATACTGAGATGGGTCTGACCAAGCTCTCAATTTATATTTTTTTACTAATAGACTTAGTATTGATTGATCTTCCCGATGGTCATAGAAATATGTAGCCTCCTGTGTTTTATCCTTCGGCGGAGCAAGTGCTTTTATATTACAACAGTACTGCAACCAATCATTAACAAACCTTGTACTGAAATCACTTTTCTTAAACGCGCAAAACGTTCCAGAAATTTGAGCTGTTTCCTTATACTTTTCTGTATTGCAATTTAAAATATCAAATGTCTGCTGTTTCGTAAATTGTTTTTCCTTTAACGGAAGAACTGAAACCCAAATATCTTGTTCCTCTAATTTAGAAATAATGTCATTTATATTTCTGATAAAACAAGCTCCTGAATCACAATAAAAGAGTATTTCTCCATCTTTCATGGAGTCCAATGTTTTCTTTATCAAATATGGTTTCCATACCCATAGACCGTTTCCTCTTTGATAATTAAAAATATTTTGATATTCATTTTTAAATTTATTGTCAATATCGTCTGGGCCATATTCTATTACCTCTGAAAATCCTGCCATTTTTGCTGTTTTTGTTTGTAATTTTTGCGCCGTTTTATATTGAAAATCAGCATAACTAACCAGTATTTTAGGTGGGTATTCCTTCTTTCTTAATATTATATGATTCATTCCTTTTCCTCTATTAAACTTATACTTTATTTAACTTTCTCTTGCCATAATATATAAATGCAGCCCAAATATAACACTTGCATCTGCTGACATCATAAATGTGGGATTAGTTATCATAAAAACACATAAAGCAATTCCACCAGCTACAATTCCCCATTTATATCTACTTTTTCTTACCTGATTATAGGCCATAATTTTTTTAGAAATGATAAGTAATATCATTAACCCTATAAGTCCTAAATCTTTATAAATCCAAAGATAGGTTCCGTCAACAATATACGTTTGTCCTTGAGCTGCCATATAATATGCATTTGTCCCGCGTCCTATTAATGCAAATACAGGATTGGCATTATCATTTAATATATTTTTAATCTGAAGCAGTCTAGCCGTTCCACTGCCATCATTTTTAATACCAGCAGATATTAAATTTCCTGATGCCAATCTATATTTAAAGAAATAATCTATATAATTACTAATAAAATCAATTTTAGTAATAAAATATAATGCAAGTATGCTTATAGCCGTAATAAGCACTACACTAAAAAATCCTTTTATTAACACCTTCTTTTTTATTTTTTGGGGTTGCATAATACTTTTGAATAATCCGGTGCCCGTGTCCCTGCTGTCCGGTGACAGGAAACCGCAAATCCGTTTTTTAGGAAACCACCATTCCGGTAGTGGAAACCTTTATCATAAATCCTTTAGAA
>NZ_JBQHUL010000072.1:0-5150 GCF_052065235.1 Blautia sp. HCP28S3_G10
TGAAAAAGCTGCTTACGAAGAAGCTGAACATGCTGCTAAATTCGCTGAACTTCTCGGTGAAGTTGTTACTGACAGCACAAAGAAAAACCTTGAAATGCGTGTAGAAGCTGAAAACGGCGCTACAGCTGGTAAATTCGACCTGGCTAAACGTGCAAAAGCTGCTGATCTTGACGCTATCCATGATACCGTTCATGAAATGGCTAAAGATGAAGCAAGACACGGAAAAGCATTCAAAGGCTTACTCGACAGATACTTCGGTTAAATAAATGATAACGCCCGCGCGATTGCGTGGGCGTTATTTGTTTACTTAACTGTTACTTTGCAGGTCATTTTTCTGGATCCGCTCTGAACTGTGATTATTGCAGTTCCTTTGCGGCGGCCTTTTACCACACCTTTTGAAGTTACTGTCGCTACTTTTTTATTTGATGATTTATATGTGATCTTCTCATCTGTATTCTTTGGTGTGGCTTTTGCTTTGATCTTGAATGTTTTTCCTTTAGATATATTCTTTACTGCAGGTACACCGGAAAGTTTCTTTGTTTTTACACCTGTGACCTTGATTTTTATTACTTTTTTCTTTTTGCCGGATTTTACAGTAATCTTTGCTGTGCCGGCTTTTTTTGCCTTAACAACGCCTTTTGCACTGACTGTTGCTACCTTTTTATTGGAGGAACTGTAGGTGATCTTTTCAGGGCTGTTGACAGGTTCAAGCGTTGGTTTCAGTGTGAGTGATTTGCCTTTTTCAAGAGTCACAGATTTTGACAGACTTTTAATTGACTTTGTTTTTACCGGCATGTTCTGGACAAACACTTCTACCTGAGCCATCAGACCTGTAGTTGTGGTAATTGTAATATACGCACTTCCTGTCATATTGGAATGTGCGGTTACTTTGAACCTACCGTTCTTATTCACTCCTGAAACTTTGACAAGTTTGCTGGTCGGAACAATGCTCTTGATCGGATCTCCTGACACGCGGAAAGCAGTTGATGACTGTCTACATTTCAGGGTAATCTGGTCAATGTTTATGTTCAGACTCTTGTTTGTATGTTCTCTTGTTGAAACCTGTCCGCATTTCCAGCAGTAAAGCTCCCTGTTTATCGATTCTGATACATAAACCGGACGGGTAACGCCTGTTTTAACGTCATTTATTCCTGTATAAGAAGAGCCGGTGTTTCTCCACTCCCAGTCATGTCCTTTTGCCGGAATCGTCATGTCTTCCAGAGTATTATCATCATCTCCGTCCCAGCCGTTCCAGAAGTTTCTTCCACAGTTTACACAGTGAAAATAGCCTCTGTGTCCCGGCTTTGTACAGGTGGCATCTACGTAATCAACATATACTTTCTTATGAAATGTTTTTGCTATGGTTGTTACATCCAGTGCGGCTGTTCCTTCCGCATTGCTGAAATTCTGTCCGCATGTATCACAGTGCCAGTATTCTACGTTTCCGTCTTTAATGCAGGAGGCATTTATACGTGTCTGATGTGTCAGCGGATCTGCTACATTATGGAAATGAATACCGAGATTTTTGGCATATGTTTCAGCCTTGGAACCGGCTTTACCTATGATTACCAGTTTCTCATTTATCTCTGTATCTGTGTTGTAACCCATGGCACGGGTATCTATAATAACATTTGTTCCCGGAATATAGATACTGACTAACTTCGGACAGTAATTAAAAGCCCCTGTATCAATTTCTGTGACGGTCTCCGGAATGCTGATACTGGTCAGTTTTTCACAGCCATAAAATGCCTGAAAACCGATTTCTGTCAGAGCATTCGGAAGTTTCATCTCTGTCAGTCCATAGCAATACCTAAATGTATTTTCGCCTATTTCCGTTACAGTAGATGGAACAGCAAATGTTTCCAATGAATAACAGTACTGAAATGCTCCATATATTTTAGTCAGTCCCTTCGACAGCGATACAGATTTTAATTCATCACAGTGCTCAAATGTTTTGTTCAGTTCTTTAATATTCTTTGGAATATTAATACTTTCCAACTTATAATTATAGGCAAATGCGCCTTCTCCCAAGCTTACCAGAGACTCTGGAAGAGTAGTCTCTGTGAATTTTGTCGCCTGAAAAGCATAATCGCCAATTGTGGTCAGGCTGTCTGGCAGGCTTACACTGAGAAGTCCTGTATAATTAAAAGCACTTTTTTCAATTGTTGTCAGGTTTTTTGGAAATGTAAGTTCCGTCAGTTCAATACAACCTGAAAAGGCATTTACACCAATCTCTGTCACACTTTCAGGTAAAATTATCTTATTCAATCTGCTACAGTTGTCAAACATTCCCTCACTTATCCTTGTAATTCCCTTTGGAAGAGTGACACTGCGAAGATTCTTGCACTCATAGAAAACATATGTGTCGATACTGGTCAGAGCATCCGGAAGTTCAAATGTTTTGAAACCGCATCCATAAAACGCAGCGTTTCCAAGACTTGTCAGATTAGCTGGAAGATCAATACTCTCCAGTTTCGTACAGTTGTAAAACGTGCTCGTTCCTATGCTTGTAATTTTTGACGGAATATGGATATTTGTAAGACTGGTACAGCCGTAAAAAGCTGAATCCCCCATACTCGTCAGGCTCTCCGGAAGAGAAACCTCTGTCAGCTTCGTACAGCCGCTGAATATATTGCTTCCTATGCTTGTAACTCCTGCAGGAATACTGATACTTGTAAGGCTTGTACAATCATAAAAAGTACTCGATCCTATGCTTGTCAGTGTTGAAGGTAAGGTAATACTCGTCAGATTTTTGCAATCTCTAAACAGATCTGAATATCCTTCGCCCAGTACGGTGATTCCTTCTGATACTTGAATTATTTTGATATTCTCATTTTCTCTGAGATCATATGTATCAACTTTTCCTTCTCCTTCAATAACAAGCCTGCCATCTGCATATAGTTTATAGGATGTGTTCTGATAGTCCTCGCTTCCACTATAAGTATCACCGCAATAGCCTTCTTTTATTACTTCCTGGCTTTCACCTGCTGCATCAGTGCTGTCATCTGAGAAATCTTCTGCAGAGATTCCTTCTTCATCTTCATTATCGGCAGTTTCTTCGCCAATTTCTACTTCATCTTCGAATTCCTGTGAATCGGCATCTGCATCTGTTACATCGGTATTCGGGTTGTCCATGTCAGTAGTTTCTGCATCGACTTCCTCCTCGGTTGTACCTTCTGCACTGACTTCTCCTGTGTCAGTAGTTTCTGCATTAGATTTCCCTGTGTCAGTAGTTTCTGCATTAGATTTCCCTGTGTCAGTAGTTTCTGCATTAGATTTCCCTGTGTCAGTGCTCTCACCGGAAAAATCTTCCGCAGCTTCTTCCTGTGCAGTGCTCTCTTCTGACTCCTGTAAATCCGCTGTTTCTGCTACCTGCACATTATCTGCTGCATATATAGCTTCTACAGGTGCTGTTACTCCTGATGCGACCATGGCTGCCGTCAGAAGCACTGCGATTTTGTTTCTTTTCATGTAAATCCCCCATTCTACTATTTTTAATCGCCATAAAACATACAGATTCAAGAATGCCGCTGCATTCTTGCTGCGAGATGCGCGTCATGCAATGCATGACATACTTCTTCTGCGCATCTCTGCAATCCTGCCGGAGGCTATATCAGATGGGGGATTGACTCCCACCACTGATACTGATTTGTTGCTCGCCACCTACAGAGGTGGGAGTCATCTCACATCTGATATACTATAGAACAGAGTGGAGTTAAAAGCAATTAACTGACTGCATAGTATATTTAATGTTCCTCATAACATAATCGGATGTGTTCCATTTGCAGACAGAACACTGGATTCTATTGACCTGTTTCTTGGATTTTCCCGTTTACAGTCAACTCCTGGCCTGGATTCTGTTGACCTGTTTCTTGGATTTTCCTGTTTACAGTCAACTCCTGACATGGATTTTATTGACCTGTTTCTTGGATTTTCCCATTTACAGTCAACTCCTGACATGGATTTTATTGACCTGTTTCTTGGATTTTCCCATTTACAGTCAATTTCTTGGCTGGATTTTATTGACCTGTTTCTCGGATTTTCCCATTTACAGTCAACTCCTGGCCTGGATAAAATAAAAATATCCGTACTACTCTGCAGGTTCTTCCATAGAGTCTGTACGGATATTTTTGATTCTGGTATTTATATGTTGCTATGAACAGCAGTCTTTACTTTACGGTTACCTTGCAGGTCATTTTCTTTGATCCGCTCTGAACTGTGATTGTTGCAGTTCCTTTGCGAAGACCTTTGACTACACCTTTGGAATTTACAGTTGCAACTTTCTTATTGGAAGATTTGTAGATGATTTTTTCATCTGTATTCTTCGGTGTTGCTTTTGCTTTTATCTTGAAGGATTTTCCTTTGGAAATTTTCTTCGTTGCCGGTACACCGGAAAGCTTCGTTGTCTTCAAACCTGTAACTGTTACAGTCACAACTGTTTTCTTTTTGCCGGATTTTACAGTGATCTTTGCAGTACCGGATTTCTTTGCCTGAATAACTCCCTTGGAATTGACTGTTGCAACTTTTTTGTTTGATGATGCGTATGTAACTTTTTCTTTGCTTGTTACAGGTGTAACTGTAACTGAAGCTGCCAGTCCTTTATAGGATGTTCCTTTGACAAGTGTCAGTTTTCTGGTTATTGTGGTGATCTTTTCAGTCTTTACTGCTGCCTTCTGTACAGTTACTTTGAAAGAGGCAGTCTTGTTACTTGCAAGGTACACAGTAACTGTTGTGCTTCCGGTCTTCTTAGTAGCTGTCAGTTTGAACGTTCCGTCATTCTTTACTGAAGATACTTTCACAAATCCTGTGTTTCTGGAAATGACTTTTGTAACGTAATCTCCTGTTGCAAATCCTGTTGCTCTGAATGCTGTTGTTGACTGACCTGTTTTCATTTTCAGGGAAGATGCTGTCAGAGAAATCGTTGGGGTAAGTTTCGCTATAGTGTTCTGTTTTTTCAGCACCGTACCACATACCTTGCAATGACTTCCTTCTGTCTTTCCTTCTCTGAGTACTGTCGCTGTTACTGCGGCATCTTTTACTGTTATCCGGCATTTTATCTGGTCCTATACCATGCCACATTCAATCAAATTAAAAAGGGGCACAGCATAAATTATTCTGATGGATTTTTCATCGGATTACTTTATGCCGTG
>NZ_JBQHUL010000073.1:0-4345 GCF_052065235.1 Blautia sp. HCP28S3_G10
CAAACATGAGGTATTGTCAAGTGTTTTTTGAGTTACTGGTAATAAAAAAGGAAACTCCTTTTTTACAAGGAATTTCCTTAAGTAAATGACATTGGTTCACTCCGTTCACAGTAACATTTATTCTACTGCGCGCATACATTTTTATATATTTTCAACAGTTTTTTTAAGTTTTTTCATTGCTTTTTGTATACTATCACTTTATAATAAAAATATCAACAAGGAATTTTAAATTTATGGAGGGATAATTATGAACGAAGAACTTTTTAACGAAGCTGCCAAATCGAATGTTTTATCCAGAAAACTGATCGATCAGCTGCAGGAAAGTATGAATTACAGCAGCATATCCTTTATCAACTGGACAATTGAAGTTCTAACCCTGGTCCGCAACCGTCTGGAACGTGGTGATCGTATTTCTGATGAAGTCAGCGGAGAAGTTTACACAGTAAGTTCATTCCAGAATTTTGTAAAAAATAATTTCTCCTCCTACATCACCAGTCAGGTATTTAAAGAAACCACTTCCTCTCACCCGGAGAAGATTTACTATTTCCTTACCCCATGTGACGGTGGATACAGCCTCGTAACCGCTGACTCCGGAAATAACAAAACTTACGAATGGATATCCAGCCTCAGCAAACGTTTCTCCCTGGTACAGATGATTGCCACTGGTATTGTATATGTGAAAGATAACCGTACAAATACATATCAGCCGTTCATTTCAGCAAATGGAAAATACTGCAGATATGATAAAACAAAAGGAATTCTGGTTGAAGTCTAATTTCAAGAATGCCTCTGCATTCTTGCTGCGAGATGCGCGTCATGCAATGCATGACATACTTCTTCTGCGCATCTCTGCAATCCTGCCGGAGGCTATATCAGATGGGGGATTGACTCCCACCACTAATACTGATTTGTTGCTCGCCACCTACAGAGGTGGGAGTCATCTCACATCTGATATATACAACAACGGTTCACATGACTCAGTGTGAACCGTTATTTTTATGCTCTTCCGCTTGCATAAGAAACCAGGAATATAACAATATCAACTGCTACAATAGTCGAACCAACCGGTGTACCTGCCAGAATTGAAATAATAATTCCGGCAGATGCACCAAGTACTGACATCACTGCTGCGCTTACTGTTACAGAACGGAAAGACTTAAACAGACGCATAGCAGAAAGTGCCGGGAAGATCACCAGTGCGGAAATCAGAAGTGATCCCACCAGATTCATGGCCAGTACAATAATCACTGCAATCACAACAGCGATCAGAAGATTATATGCGTTTGCTCTTGTTCCTGCAGCCTTTGCAAAATTCTCATCAAAAGTCACCGCGAAGATTTTATTATAAAACAGAATAAAAATCGCAACTACAACTACTGACAGAATAGCACAGAGCCATACTTCGCCTTTTGTCAGAGTCAGAATTGATGTTGATCCAAACAGAGTACTGCATACATCTCCTGAAATATTCGGACTTGTGGAAAAAATATTCATGAGCAGATAACCGATGGCAAGTGCTCCTACGGAAATCATTGCTATGGCTGCATCGCCCTTTATTCTGGTATTCTGTCCTGCCCGGAGAAGAAGGATTGCGCATACAACTGTTACAGGCAAAATAAACAGCATGTTATTTGTAATGTTCAGAACTGATGCGATCGCCATTGCACCAAATGCCACATGAGAAAGTCCATCTCCAATAAAAGAAAAGCGTTTCAGGACAAGTGTAACTCCCAGAAGTGAGGAGCAGAGTGCTATCAACACGCCAACAATTAATGCATAACGGACAAACGGATACTGAAAATACATTTTCAGTGTATCAATTATATTACTCATTTTACTCTTCCTCCTGTCCGGTAAAATGCCTTCCAAGGCTGCTCTTAAGATACTCTTTCTTCGTTCCAAAAAAGCAGTGTTCTCCAATATGCAGGATATGTGTTGCATAGCGGACTGCCGCTTCTATATCATGCGAGATCATAATGATCGTGATCTCATCTTTTTTGTTCAGATCCTGAATAAGCTGATACATTTCTGCTGTAACTCTCGGATCAAGGCCTGATACCGGCTCATCCAGCAAAAGGATTTTCTTTGCAGCACATAACGCTCTTGCCAGAAGCACACGCTGCTGCTGTCCACCTGATAATTCCCGATAGCATCTGTTCTGAAGCTCCAGAATCATCATTTTTTCCATGGCTTTACGGGCTGTTTCTTTTTCTTCCTTATTATAAAAAGGCCGCAAGCCACAATGTCCCTGACATCCGGAAAGTACAATTTCTTTCACTGATGCCGGGAAATCTCTCTGCACAAGTGTCTGCTGTGGAAGATATCCTATCTCATTTTTGCGAAGCCCATCCCCCAGCTCAATTGTTCCACTGATAGGTGGCTGTAAATGAAGAAGTGTCTTCATCAATGTGGATTTTCCTGAACCATTTTCACCTACAATACATAGATAATCGCCTGCATTTATAGAAAAATTCAGATTTTCCTGAATAGCTCTGTTTTCATATCCCAATGTAAGATTCTTACACGTAATCTGCGCCATTTATTTTAACACTCTCCTTTCATGTGCAGTGTTTATTGCATTGCCTCTTTCAGAACTTTGAGGTTGTCTTCCATTATAGAAAGGTACGTTGTTCCTTTTTTGATTTCATCCGCAGTAATTGACTGCATGGAATTCAGCACACATATTTTCTGGTCTTTCGTTTTTGTGTTTTCTATCACGGTCTGCGCAATCCTGTCATCTGATTTTTCAATAGTGAAAACATCCTTCAGTCCCAGTTCGTCAACTTTGCCGGCAAGAAATGTGATGGTCTTGAAGCTTGCTTCTGATTCTGCCGAACAACCGGAAAAAGCCGCATAATAAGAAATGCCATAATCATCTACAAGATAGCGGAATGGAAAACGATCTGCAAACAATAAAGTTTTGTGCGTTGACTGATCCACAATCTCCTGATATTTTGCATCCAGATCATTAAGCTTTGTCTGATATATTTCCAGATTTTTCTGATAAATATCACTGCCTTCCGGATCCAGTTCTTTCAACGTATCTACAATGGCTTCTGACACAGCTGATGCATTTCTGAGAGAGGTCCATACATGCTCATCATATTCCACTTCGTCTTCATGCTCATCATGTCCATGCTCATGTTCCTCTCCCTGCATTCCCTCTACAGTTTCCTCTTCCTTAATGGAGTCACCCAGAACTTCCATAAGATTTACTGTCTTCATATCCGGATTGGCTGCTGATTTCAGGGCATCTTCAATCCATTCATCAGATTCTCCGCCAACATAGATCAGCAAGTCACAACCGGATACCTTCATAATATCTTTAACGGCCGGCTGAAAACTGTGAAGATCTGTTCCATTGTCCAGGAGAAGGGTAAGATCTACATCCTTTATCCGCTCTCCCAGTATCTCTCTTGTCCAGTCATATTCCGGAAAAATCGTCGTCACTATCTTCATTTTTTTTTCTGTTTTTGTATTATCTGCCTGTGTAGGGTTTGTTCCTGTAACACTGAACAGCCCGACTGCCATTATCACTGCCATTAATATAGAAGTAATTTTTCTGATCATTGACTTTCCTCTGCACTGCATTCGCTGCATACTCCATAAAATACTGTTCTTAAAGGATCCATACGGAATCCATGATGTTCCATCATATGAGCTTCCAGTTTAACCACATCTTCACACTGTAAATGGATGAGTTTTCCGCATTTTTCACATTTACAGTGAAAACATTCCTGTTTCTGACAGCTGTGTTCTTCACCGAGAAATTCGAAACATGCACTGCTGGTTCCATCTACTGTGTACTTTGCTACCAGTCCCTGTTCTACCATTTTTTCAAGATTACGGTAAACGGTTGTAGTTCCTATATTAATTCCCTGTTCTTTAAAATAATTGCAGACATCCGAGACTGTCACATGAGTTCCCTGTACAGTTTTCAGATAGGACAGAAGCTTTGCCATCTGCTTTGTCTGATACTGGGCCTTAACTGCCATTTATTTCATCTCTCTTTCTTATACACACAAATTACATTCACAAATTATCTCATCGTAACTGTTCAGTACCCTCACAGTTACGAGTCAAAATGCATTCCAAATCACCTTCGGTGATGGCATTTTGCCTTGTATGTCTCGGGATTTTGGCAAAAAACATGCCAAAACACCTCGCAGGATACTACCTTCTGATTTGAAAATCATTTTCATATTATAGCAGTTTTTCTTTCACTGTCAATATGAAAGTAAGCGCCAAATATTCCTGCGGATTTCCTAACACTCTGTTTCCCTCTATAATTGTAGGCGAAAGATATTTAGACTATTTCACTACAATTACGGAGGATAAGTTATGG
>NZ_JBQHUL010000074.1:0-3935 GCF_052065235.1 Blautia sp. HCP28S3_G10
TTCTAAAGGATTTATGATAAAGGTTTCCACTACCGGAATGGTGGTTTCCTAAAAAACGGATTTGCGGTTTCCTGTCACCGGACAGCAGGGACACGGGCACCGGATTATTCAGCTGCCTTTTTTAAAACCTTAGCGACTGTGTTTCTGGATACACCGCAACTCTGTGCGATGTTCCTCTCACTGAATCCTAAGCTTTTCAAGCGTAGGATTTCACGATACTTGGTCATAACTTACGACCTCCTTTATCTGTATTCACACCAAAGGTGTGTATTTACAGTATAAAGGAAATATATGTAATAGAGCCCAATAAGGTGGCTCTGAATTACCGGAATATATGGCTCTCATTCTCCGGAATGGTGGCTCTCAAAGTCCGGATAGGTGGCTCAAAGAGCCCCGGAATAATCATGGTGTCAGTGTATTGATAACAGGTGTTTTTCTTTATTTAATGGGTGGATATATAAGAAAATATGATCCATTTAAGCGTATAAGAGCATGGGTTTTTATAGGTATAATAATTATTACATACGTTTTTATTTATATATCGAATTATAATAATGTTGCAAATATGATTCAGGATTATGTGTCTGGTGGAAACAATGGGATATTTTACCATAATTTAAAAACATATGGAAATTATAGCATTGTAGTAATGATTGTTGGAGTATGTTTTTTTGAAATTTTTAAACGATTACGTATTCCTCAAAACAAGATCATTAATTACATAGGTGCGGCAACTTTTATGACATACCTTATACATGATAATGGGTTTTCATACAGCATCTGGAATACACAGGATTGGATAACTTTATTATATTACAATCCACTATTATGTTTGGTAAAAATTTTTGTCTGGACATTATTCTTCTTTGGAGGAGGAATTATTGCGTATAGTATATTTATATGGTGCGGAAAACTATATAATAAATATAAATATATATTTTTGATAGATAATAAATGAATTATATGTTTGCCAGAGTTAAATTATAGGACATTTGTTTAGAGTATTGTTCTTGGATAAAAGGAGTTCTGTATGTCATTATATCGAAATTTGATTAAATCACTTCCTTTCGCCAGCGGGATTATCAGAAAGTATAAAGTTTATAAAAAACAAAAAGTTCGTAAACAGATGATGGAGAAGCGAGAACAGCAGGTGGATGAAGAATTGAAGCGTGCAGCTCTGTGGATTGAACGACATAAAGAAAAGTCACAGATCCTTTATACCAGTAAACCGTTGGTTTCCATGATTGTATTAAACAGAAATGGAACAGAACATCTGAATATCCTGTTGAAATCACTCCTTGAAAAAACATTCTATGATAATTATGAACTGATAGTAGTAGATAATGCATCTACAGATGGCTCGATAGAATTTCTGGAATCTTTTGTGGGTAAAATAAATCTGCATATTATTAGGAATAATGAAAATATGTCTTTTTCGAAGGCGAATAATCTTGCAGTAAGAGAAGCATCAGGTGAATACCTTTTATTTTTAAATAATGATACAGAGGTGACAGATGGTTGGCTTGATGAACTGTTATTTATTGCTATGGAAAAAGAAAAAGCAGGAGCTATAGGTGCGAGACTTTTGTATCCTGAGATTCCTGTAGGGAGTACTAATCAGAAAAAATCCTATTGTATTCAGCATTATGGGATTGGATTTCGGAAAGTGAAACGCAATGGTGTCGATTTTGTACAGCCTTATAATATGGAAAACGGATCCGATAAATTGTGTAAAGATTTTGAAGCTGTGAGAGAAATGGCTGTAACAGCAGCAGTACTTCTTGTTTCACGACAGATCTTTGAAGAAGTAGGAGGATATGATGAAGGCTATAATTATGGCTATGAAGATGTAGATCTTTGCCTAAAAATCCATTATGCAGGATATCAGAATTATCTTGCCCCGGCAGTGGTAGTGTTTCACTATGAATTTGGTACGCAGAACAAGGACGATCAGAAGGAAGTCGAAGAACGTAGACTTCATAATATGTATGTTTATCAGGGAAAATGGCAAAATTATCTCCAGCGAAAGATATTGAGAGAAGGAAAGGAAGCACCTCTTGATAAGCAGAAACTTGACATTTGTATAGCGGAACTTAGAGATTTAGAAATGGATACAGATAATGCTGACACAGGTGGTCTAAAAGATTATAAATATGCGCTTCACTTAAAAGATCTTCTGGAAGAAGAAGGGTACTCTGTCGAAATACGACCATATGCGAAGTGGAGTAATGACACTACAAGTTTATCTGTTTTAGTAATAAGAGGTGACAGACCATATTATCCAAAAGTTGATCCACAGCAGAAAAATATCTTGATACTGCGGTCAGATAAAGAGGAATCATTGCTTACTGATGAGGCAAAACGGTTTGATAAAGTGTTTGTAGAGAGTAATTATAATATAGCTGACCTTTTGGAAACTATAAAAGAGTCTGATTAAATGGACATTTTATATATTGTAGTACCAGCCTACAACGAATCGGAAAACATCCGTTAACTGATAGATGACTGGTATCCGGTTATAGAAAAACATAATAGAAACGGCCAGTCGCGACTGGTGATCATTGACGATGGAAGTAAAGATGGTACATATACTATGGTAAAGGAATGTAATCAGCAGTGAAATTTCCATGCATCAATGTCGTTTTTCCTCGACAACTTCCTGAAAAAGTAGTATTTATATGAAGGATTCTGTGCTATGATAGGAAAAGAAATGTAAGTGTTGATAGTTTATGTCATTGTATAAGGAAATAAGGGGAACAGGATGAAGAAGATTATTAAAGCAGTGCTGGCATTTGGACTGTGCCTTCTTCTGGCAGTGCCGGTGTGGGCAGATGCACAGAGTGGAAAACAGAAACCGGATTATACTACAGATTATTATATGATCGTGGAATCAAAGGCCGGAGGGATTGATATTTATTCGCAGCCGGATTTTGATTCAGAGAAGCTGAATGATGAACTGATTCCGAACGGGACAGCACTTCATATTGAAGGGGAAGTGGTGGACAAGGACAGCAACCGCACATGGGGATATACAACATATCGTGGAATGAACGGGTATGCACCGATGGATGACTGTAAGCCGGCAGAATCCAGACAGGAGGCAATTGATTCAGAACTTTATATTGCCGGTCGGGATAATGTGGATTATAACGCAGACTATGATGTGAAAGCCTATGATGAGAGCGGAAGCCAGCATCTTTATCAGGGACCGGGCGAGAAATATGGTACAGTTCCTGGAGTTCGTGAAATCCAGAATGGAGAAACGCTTCATATCACGAAGGACGCAAACATGGTTGACGGATCTCACTGGGGTGCAACTACAGTTGATGGCAAAGAAGGATGGATGGATCTGGATAAAACAGAAGAAAATGCGAAGAAAAACGTTGAAACTGTTGATATGATCGCAGAATCGGAGAACGGAGATAAAACAACAGAAAACAATGGTGTGACGCCAACTCCAGATGCTGAAACAACATCAACTGCAGAATTAACTACAACCCCGGAGCCAGAAACAACATCAACCCCGACAACAGAACCGACCGTAACTTCGGAAGCAACACCAACAGTGGAGCCGACAACAACCCCGGAGGCAACTCCGACAAAAGAAGCTGAGGAAACGCTGGAACCGACAGCAACGCAGATTCCGACAGTTACTTCTGAACTGACAGAGGCAGCGCAGTCTTCTTCGGCAGCAGTTAAGAACAGTAAAGAAAAAGATTCCATGGATATTAAACCATTTCTTTGGATTGGGCTGGCAGCAGTTGTGGCAGTGGTTCTTGTGCTGATTTATCATAAAAAGAAAAATAAGTAATTAAAGTTAAAAAGTAACCGCCAAATAATGATGCGGTCAGATATAAAATTACTCCAGCCCTTTGCGAGTTGGAGTAATTCACTATAATTCACATGCGATTTTTGATAGATTGGAGTTTTTCACT
>NZ_JBQHUL010000075.1:0-3569 GCF_052065235.1 Blautia sp. HCP28S3_G10
TTGCCATAACCTATCCTCCGTAATTGTAGTGAAATAGTCTAAATATCTTTCGCCTGCAATTATAGAGGAAATCAGAGTATTAGAAAATCCGCAGGAATATTTGGCGCTTACGATAAAAAAATAATTAAATTGAATTTGCTTAATTCGGCATGGCTGACAGAAAAAAGGGAAAAACCAGGAAATTTGTATTTCCCTAGCAAAGAATATAAAAAAATTACTAAGGATGGGGACATTGTTATTACTGTATATCATCACCCAAGTAATTGGATGCATCCAAATGACCGAAACGAATTTAACAGATGGGTCATGAATAAATCTGATTTAATTTATGTGGGGCACGAACATTTAGGAAGAAATGAAGTTGTCGAAACGAGAGACACAACTTATCACGCACAATATGGAGAAGTATTGCAAGAAAGAGATGATGCAAAAAGCAGTGGATTTATTATTAGTTATATTGAAGGCGATGAAAAGTCTACCCAAGTATATAATTGGGATGATGCCCGGAAAATGTATAGTATATCATATACTCTATCGGGAAAGCTGAATATAAAAGATAACAAATATTTATATTTCCAAAAAGAGTTCCAAGAATATTTAGAAACTGCAGATATTAGAATTTCTCATCCACATAAAGAAAAAGTGACTATGAGAGATTTGTATGTATATCCAGATGTAGAAGCATATAAAGAAACGGATAATAATTATGATATAAACAAGGATAGCGTCACAGTTAAAGGCGATGAACTATTAGATTATATCCTAAAAACAAAAAGAATTTCTTTTTCAGGAGGTGCCAAAGCAGGGAAAACTGCACTGGCCAAAAATATTGCTTTTGATTTTATTGAGAAAGGAAAATATTGCATAATAATTGATTGTGCAGGAATTGGAACAATATCAAATAAAAATTTAAGTAAAATTGAAGAGATTTGTATTTCAAAAGCGTATGGGAAAGAATATGTAGGTGCGTATAAGCAATTAGAGTTATCAAATAAGGTGTTAATATTAGATGGTTTTGAAAAAATACGTGATAGGGCGACAAAAAAGGAAGTATTAGACTATTTTGATAATTTTTACGATTATATATTAACTTTTTCCAATACTACTTTTGAATTGGAACTTTTGGATGAGTCTTTGAATAATGAAAAAAGTAACTATGTCCATTGTTCAATTAGTGAGATGGGATATAGGCGAAGAAATCAACTTATATCAAAATGGTATTATTTAAGAGAAGGAGGGGATGTTATAGTCGATGATATTGTGAAAGAAAAGATATCTGAGGCGATGTCTACAATTGATGTCCTCAGGGGAAATGGATATATGCCATGCATTCCCCCACATATATTAATAATTCTTCAACAACTTGAATATTCCGTAGATGGAAGTAATCAAGAAAGAAGTAATTATGGATATTTGTATGAGTTTCTAATAACAAAGTCGATTTTAGAGATGAACCAAAATTGTGAATATATTCACAAAGATATTGCATTTGGAATTTTGACGAATATAGCGGAATACATGTTGAATACAGAATCAAGAGTCATGTCAATTGATCAATATAAAAATATAGTGTACCAGTATAATAAAGATTTTCAAACGGATGCGAACGCAGAACAATACATTCACGAATATGGAAAAGTTGAATTGTTAAGTGAAAAAGATGGGCAAGTGTTTTTTGGATATCCCTATATACACTATTATTTTACTGCAAAACATCTTGCAAATAATATTGGTAAAGACTGGGCGCAAAGGAAGATACAATGTATGTCGCAGCATTTATACGAGGAAGAATATGGGGATATAATGATTTTTTTATGCCATCTTTCCAAAGATGATTTTATAATTCAGACTGTATTGGATAATGCAAAAGATATTTTTTCGAATAAATTAACCTTTGATTTTGGGGAACATAAGTCGATTAAGATGTCGTTTGATGAATATCTGAAAACAGATTTTATACCGGAAAAAGATACTGAAAAAAGACAGGAAGAATTATTAGAGAGGCAAGATATACAAGAGCGGAAAAACAAAAAGCAAAGAGATATAGATGTTATTGAAGATGATAAGGAAGAGATATATAATTTGGATAATGCTTTTAAAACGATAGAAGTAATGGGTCAAATTCTTAAAAATTATCCAGGAACAATAAAAGGGACTGTGAAAAATGATTTATTGGAGACAACCTATAATTTGGGAATGAGAACTCTTTCATATACAAGTGATATTCTGTATGGCGGAATAGAGAGAATATTTGCAGAGATACGTAAAAAATTGCAACCGAATCCGTCTCAAATAGAAATGGATAAGATTGAAAAAATTAGCAGAAAACTTAGTAATTCAATGGATAATTTGTTTGGCCTTTTGTCATATGCCATGATAAGAAACTTGGCTAGTTCGGTGGCTAATAAAGCATTGATGCCAGTTATATCGCAGTCGACATTAAATCATATAATAGGATATGATTTAGTAAGAGATTCTATACAATTAAATGAATTTGGCATAATTGCTGTGGATTTAGTACTGAATAAGTATGATAATTATAGAAGTCAAAATAATGTTTTTGCTGCCAAGCTACTTAGGCTCCTTGTTTTGGACCATTACTATGTTTATGGCTCTAAAGATTTTAAAAATAGACAGAAAGTGTGGGAGAAGATGAAGTTTGGAAACAAAGAAAAAGTATTGGCATTACAAGGCGACATTAATTAGAGAATGCTTTTGTTTGGGGAACTCTTGATGATTAATCCAATAAAAAGATATCAATTCCAGTTTTCCTGCTGTTTCGCATTGGTGATTTGATACTTAAAATGCAATAAGTACAATTCATTGAAATAGCCTCTTGCAAACCCCTCCAAACTATGAAGTTTAGTCAGTTTGGAGGGGTTACGGCGGTCTGAAAATTTTAAATTTGAAATCCTCAAAATTTTGAAGTAGATGTATAAGCTAACATCATGATTTTAAATTCTTCTTCAGATAACTTGTCTACCTTACGTAGTTCTATGATTGCGTATAAAATACGATCTTTCTGTTTGGTTTCTTCTTGTAAAGATTGGAGAAGTACTGACGTTTTTAAAATATTGTTTTTATAACCATTTCCTGAAGGTAGCTTTTTTGCAATACTTAAAAGCTTATCGGCTATGGATAATCCTGTTTCAAGATTAGTGGGTAGATCTTCTTCAAATTCTTTTTTATCATTATCCCAAATTTTCATATAAATTGGCCCTCCTTCATTTTTAACATTAGTTCGCTACATTTTAAATAATCTAACCGTCCACATTCCGATAGGGTGATGCCCACTGCAAAAAGTTTCTGATTGATTTGTGTTTTAGTTTTAAGTTGGAAAGAACTATTTTCGCTAAGAGACTCATGCAACTTGTAGACGGTAACAGCAGAGGATATTCCAAGCCTTACTGCCGGTAATAGGGATGAGTTTATGATTGTGCACATTTCATATCACCTCCAATAAAGTGAACCCATTTGTCAAGACATTTTTTTAAAAAAATTAAGTTGGATTTCGGAAGGGATACTCCCATCCTTTTCTCCCTTGTTTACCCACTAAGTGTGGATATATG
>NZ_JBQHUL010000076.1:0-3013 GCF_052065235.1 Blautia sp. HCP28S3_G10
TGTTGTCCGGCAAATTAAATGATGTCCCATACGGCAGATTATTTCGCACCGATTTTGGATTTCTACAGATGTGTCAGTCACTTTAAAAGTAACTGTTTCTGCGAATTGTTTTCCTGACAGAAAAACACCCGCAAATTAATTGCGGGAGTCTTCTCAGCCGAGAGTGCTGTCATTGATTGCCTGCATCACGATGTCGGCTGTGATCCGGTTAGCTGATTGGCTGTGTCCGATTACAAGTGACGCATTGCAGAGCTTGCTGATTACGCGGGCTGTTCCATCGGAAGCGTTCAGGATCGCTTCGATAGCCGCATCGTCAAAAACAGGATCTGTACAGCCTGCCTTTTTCAGTTTCCATTCAATGTAGGCACGACCTTCCTCTTTTGAGTAGCCGTCTATGTTATAGTTCATGATGATACGCTGACGGAGCGGTTCATGGATGGAAAGCTGCAGCGTATTGTTCAGCTGTGGCAGACCGACCAGAAGGATCACAGCCCGATCCCGGGAGTCCATCTCAAAGTTGAACAGGATCTTCAGATCGTTTAGGACAGCATTTTTGATATAGTTGGCTTCGTCAATGATAATGACGGGAGTTTTTCTCTTGTCCAGGGCAAGCCGGTTGATCTCATCCTGAATGATGTGAAAGTTTTCAGTCTTTCGGTAGGACGGCTGTGCACCCAGGGATGCGGCGAGATTCCGGTAGAAATCATTCACTGTAACGGTAGAAAGGCTGGTATAGATCACCTTATACAGGGAAGGGTTCAGTCCGGCAGACCAGGAACGGACCAGAGTTGTTTTTCCACGGCCCGGAGCACCGGTAAGAAGGCCGAAGCCTTTGGTTCGGGCAAGGTAATCCAGACGAAACTTTGCTTCCGTATACTCAGCACCTTCAAAAAGGATCTCTTTTGAATTCTTTAAAAAAGGATTGAATTCCAGACCATAACGAGCAGTGAGTTCCATTAGTCTTCCCCTCCTGTCAGACGCACTTTGTCCCGTTTCACCGAGGCATTGTCGTGCTTGTTGAGAAGGCGGATCGGCGTGAGGGATCCATCCGCCTCCACAATAAAGATGTCCTTCATATCCGGTGTATAACGGAGGGTGATGCGCTGCTTTGCAAAACGATAGTCAACCTCATACTCCACCTGATCGATTACAATGACAGAGTCAGCGGACACACGGCGCTCGATCTCGAGAAGGAACGAGGATTCGATCTGTTCATCGGGGAGGCGGCAGATCAGTTCCGGTTCCTGAAAGAAGCGTTCCTGCGGGGACATCCCTTTTAGAGAGGAATGCGGACGCTGGTTATAGCTTCTGACAAAGGTCATAAGGCTTCCCCTGAGTTCTTCCAGTGTATGAAAATCCCTCATATCCAGAGATGCCATCCATTGATCCTTCAGAGTACGGAACCATCTCTCAATCTTGGCCTTTTGTGTGGGAGTATAAGGCCTGCAGTAACTGATCACAGAGCCGATCCGGGCGGCAAGCAGTTCCATCTGCCTGTTTTTGTAGGCAGCACCGTTATCAAAGTTGAAAACTTTTGGCCTGCCATACTTGGAGACGGCAGATTTCATGACGGACATAAGGTTCACGAAGGTATCGTGAAAGAAGACATCTGCGCCAAGGATAAAACGGCTGGCATCATCGATCAGTGCGATCACATAAACACGGTGCTTCTTTCCATCCTCGGTTTTCAGATAAGGGCCGGCACTGGAATCACCGCACCATACTTCATTGATGTGTGGTCTTTCGTAACGCCGCATGTCCTGATTGTTGGTCAGACGTTCCTGCAGGACGAGCTGGTTGATGAAACGACAGACCGTAGATTCCGAGAGCTGTCCGGAACGGATGCTGCCGTTATCCTGGAGCTGTTTATAGATCGCAGCCGCAGACATCCGGGGATAATGATGCTTGAGATAGATGATCTGCTCTTTCAGGTCTTCATCGATCTTCCGGCTTACACCGCAGTCAGACCGTCCGGTGGGAACCAAAGCATCAAAACCGGATTTCTTGTAAGAAAGGTACCATTTTTCCAAAGTTCCCGGAGAATAGTGGCGAAGGGAACCATCCGGCGCCTTGATCCCTTTCGCCGAAACGGTACGAAAGTAAGCACTCAGGGATTCATAGTCTTCTTGAGTGCCTGTAATGAGAGGAGCAATCGCAGAATAACGCATCAGAGCGACTGCCTGTTTCTTTTCCTGTTCCATAGGTCAGGCCTCCTTGCTGTTTTTCTTTATAGTAAGGGACAACAAGGGCGCTGTCAGGTAAGGTTATGTGGTATAGGAAAAAAGTTTATTGACCCTCTGATGTATCTGCATGAACTGCGATGAATAATTCGAAAAACAGGAAAGGATCAGATCGTTCAAGGGAAAGAGACGGATCCTGAGAGAGCGCAGCTTTTCTCTCCAGCGGCGCCTGTAGTTTCGGAGTATGGATTTGACGTTGTTTTCATCGATGGAAGGATTGCTCTCACAGACCGTGCTGACGCGGCGGCCATCTTCGTAGTCCCTGCAGATCCTTTGTTGGTCGGGAAGCGGGATCTGGGAGTAGGGAACCATGGAGGATAAAAGAAGTGCATGGGTAGCCCCGCATTCGGAGCATTTCACCCGACAGACCCGGAGCCGGATGGCCCCAGAGGATAGCTTTACTGTCCGCTTGTAGTAACCATGGACCGACAGACAGGCAGAATGAGAACAGGAACAGGTCAGCTGTTGAAACTGAAGATCATGAATAACAGAATCGTAAAAGGATTGAGAAATCTGATTGCAATCTGGGACAAAAATGGTTATCATAGTATTGTGAATAGACACAGGTTTTCCTGTGGATGTGAGCAGTAGCAGGCCAGACTTTTCCAGGGTGCAGGCCTGCTATTTCTTTATGTGACAATCATTATGATAACACAAAGAGGCACGGCATAAAGTAATCCGATGAAAAATCCATCAGAATAATTTATGCTGTGCCCCTTTTTAATTTGATTGAATGTGGCATGGTATAGGACCAGATAAAATGCCGGATAACA
>NZ_JBQHUL010000077.1:0-2847 GCF_052065235.1 Blautia sp. HCP28S3_G10
CTCATATATCCACACTTAGTGGGTAAACAAGGGAGAAAAGGATGGGAGTATCCCTTCCGAAATCCAACTTAATTTTTTTAAAAAAATGTCTTGACAAATGGGTTCACTTTACATCCATACTCTTTTATAAGTGTGGCTACTGTCCAAAGTCCATATTTATTGGCTGCGTCTTGGTAACCGTGCATAATCGCATGAAACTGCAAGGATTGCTCCGGCGGCATCCTTAACAGTTCTTTTTTGATCCAGAAAATTGATGCTTTCATATCCTGTCCACACTGCTTTTTCATTTCTTCAATGAACTGCCAGAAAGTTTCTTTATTTATTTCAGTTATTTTACCGCCCATATCAACCTCCCTCTATAAATCTTGACACTGCCTTCAGAGTTACCCATCATGACAAACAGTATTCCTTTCCAATCTATTATTGATAAAACACAAAGAAAACTGGCAGACGAGATATTTTCTCTACTGCCAGTTCAAATTATGTAAAAATAAACATTTCATTTCAACTAAGATTGTTTTGATCAGTCATCATTCATTTTGACCTCTGAAGTACTATCAATCTTAAAAACATCATTCAATAACTTATATACTATTTCATCTGCTTTCCCCCCAACCTTATTATATTTGGGTGCTGTCGAATATTTTCTTAATAAACATATGCTTTTTAATGTATCCTCCTGACTCATAAATGAATCTCTAATCATAGATTCATACAAATAATAATATGGGACAGTTAAAACATTGGAAAAGACATTCCCATTATCCGAATTACAAAAATATTCTTTGAAAGCTTCTGGAAATTCCTCATCTTTTAACATAGCATTAAAAGCATTTTGTGATAATAATATTTCTGACGCATTTAGTAACAGTTGACTTTCTAAAAAATATAATATTTCATTTGTTAATTCTCTTCTCGATATTAATATTCTTTGCATTGTAGGTAGTCGATTTTCTCCTGCTGATGAAGTAAGTACTGCGCCTATTCTGCACTCTAATTTTTCATATAAAATTGGTATATATGAAAAAATAAGGTAACATATTTCTCCGATCTCTTTACTCATAACAGAACAATATATTGCATTCATATTTAACGATATACAAGCACTCCCTGTGTATCTTTTCAAAATTTCTTCATTTTTATCATTCATTTTTCCTGTCTTAAATGAAATTTTTACTTCACATTCCGATGAATCTATCGATTTCATAAAACTCATTTTACCATGAATTAACTTGTTTTCGGATGATTTAGTAGGATAAAAATAAATATTATACTCTCCGAGATATGGTTTAAATACGTCATCATCCGCTCTGGTTATAAATGAATTGTTTACATTTCTTATTCTTTCATTTTGAGGTAATGTAATTGTAGTATTAGCATCTGTAGATAATATTTCATTCAAATCCAACTTTAGTGCTTTAGAAATGCATACAACATTCATAATAGATAATCCTGTTGCTGAATTAATAATTTTTGAAACAGCTGATTGATTTAAGTTAAACCCCTGTTCTCTACATATTTTCACTAAATCAGCTTGGCTATAATTCAATTCCTTTAGAGCATACTTTATTCTCTCTGATATTGCAGAATAATATTTTTCTTTATCTAAAGATCCCATTTTTTTCCTCCTCAAGCTATCTACAATGCATTTTATGTGCATTTTTATTATATCATATTCCCGTTTTTTATTCAATTTGTTTTTACTTTTTCTAATATGAATTTTATTATTCTATTTAGAATTTTATTTTTCTCAATATTCTATTTTTGTGTGCGTTTATTCTTCTTTTTTTGTTTGTTTTCTATATTTTTTTACTATTTTCCTCTTTGTTATTGACATTTTTCACATATAGTGATACAATACTATTACAAAACAGTAAGGAGAATTCCAATGAAATTACCAATGATAACGTGATAGAATTAAAGAAAAACGTATACCCAGTCTTATACACGCACTTCTTTATTTCTATCACAAAATCCCCCAAAAATAACCGAATATTTCTTATGTTGAACAGGAGGTGCTTTATGAACAATCTGTCAAACACAAGTTCCGATTATGTATGTAATCTGCCGCCTAAAACAAGTCAGTTTACTGAAAGGACTATTCTCTTCGACAAAGAATATATCATTGCGCGGCAAAGCAGTTACCGTTCTTTAGGGACAAGTGATCATTCCATAATTGAAAATACCATTGAGGCCAAAAGAGTTCGCTATTATCCTAGATGGTCTTTTGTCCTTATGATAGTATTCCTGCTTTTACTTATTGCAATATTCCTTTTTAATAATAAAATTTTTTCTACAAATTTGTCTAATACCACTGCACAAGAATCGTCTGCAGTTACAGAAACAGATTTGCCTCCAGTAGATTCACTAATTAGCAAGGAGGAAATCTTAACTTATATTACAACTTATGTACCCTTGGAAAATGGAATGATTTTTTCTGATAGTTCTTCAGAAATAATTTCAGATGCGAAAATACAAGAGTTACAAACAAAATATGATGTTAAAATTTATGCTATACTAATTCGAATGGGTGTTAACGAAATATATGCAAGGTATGGATATGTATTTACTGTATCACCATGGAATACATATTACAGCCAACAAAATTGGTATAAACCTAACCCTCAAAGTAACATTGATTTTTCTTCCTTTAACGAGACAGAGGTTCTAAATTTGAAAAAACTTCTTCAGGAAGAAGAACTTATGAAGCAGTAAAACAATCTCAGCAATTATAATTGTATAATGAACCCATAAATTAAGACAAAAAAATCATTGTTTCTAAGTTGGATTTCCCGTATGATTTTTATAACGAAAGGAGTCCAACTATGGCAAGACAACAACATTCAC
>NZ_JBQHUL010000078.1:0-2696 GCF_052065235.1 Blautia sp. HCP28S3_G10
ATCCCATCCGAAAGGAGTAAACCCCCTTGAAGACGACGAGGTTGATAGGGCAGGGGTGGAAGCATGGTAACATGTGGAGCTGACTGCTACTAATAGGGTGAGGGCTTGACCAAGAAAGCATGGTCATGAGATTGAGTTGTTTAGTCAACATGTATGTAGTTTTGAAGATGTGATATCTTCTATAGCAAGTTTACTTGCAAGGCCCAGTGGCTCAGTTGGTTAGAGCGCCGCCCTGTCACGGCGGAGGTCGTGAGTTCGAGTCTCATCTGGGTCGTTCATACCATATGGTATGACAAATTGAATATGGGATCTTAGCTCAGCTGGGAGAGCATCTGCCTTACAAGCAGAGGGTCACAGGTTCGAGCCCTGTAGGTCCCATATATCTTGGGTGGATTCCCGAGTGGCCAAAGGGGGCAGACTGTAAATCTGTTGGCACCGCCTTCGAAGGTTCGAATCCTTCTCCACCCACTAAGATGAGAAATCATCTTTCAAGCCTAACGGCTAAGCCGATGTGGCTCAATTGGCAGAGCAGCTGATTTGTAATCAGCAGGTTATCGGTTCGAGTCCGATCATCGGCTTTTAATTTCATAATTATCGCGGGGTGGAGCAGTCTGGAAGCTCGTCGGGCTCATAACCCGAAGGTCACAGGTTCAAATCCTGTTCCCGCTATTATGCCCAGATAGCTCAGTTGGTAGAGCAGAGGACTGAAAATCCTCGTGTCGCTGGTTCGATTCCGGCTCTGGGCATTCATATTGCAAAATATAATTGAAGGCTGGTTAGAAAAAGCCTGAGCATTTATTTTGTAAGATATGTTTAAAGGCTGGTTAGAAAAAAAGCCTGAGCATTTATCACGGGGTATTAGCTCAGTTGGTAGAGCACTTGACTTTTAATCAAGTTGTCCGGGGTTCGAATCCCCGATGCCTCACTAAAGACACTGTCAAACGACAGTGTTTTTTTTATGCTTATACGGAGGTTCTATAATTCAGAAAAATGAATATATTTATAGTACATGAGTAGCAATGGGAAGTGCGCAGTCCAGATGTTTATATCATGCTGAGTAAAATAGTTAATTATGTTTGCAAGGAGGATATTATGAGAAAAGTAAAAGAATATTTTCATATGATAATTGCTGCGATAATATATATTACTGTTCGCATGATCTCCGGCACAGGACAGGCTGTATCAGAAACTGGAGGAAAGATAAAGTTTTTTGAGACAGACAAGTATAAAGAAACTGCTTTATCCGGGAAGAAGCGGGAGAAAGCAGTTTCAGGATATTGGAAATGTGGAAGTGTGGATATAAGTCAGTATTCATCTGAAGTATTAAAATGTATCTGCGGTCCGGGTGATCTGAAAGGTAAACCTCCCAGCCCGGGAGTTATGCCGCTATGACTGAAAAGATACATTAATAACACAGATCTTACTGTCTGTACCAATTCGCATGGCAGGTCCCCATACGCCGGCACCGGAAGTTACAATATTATGCATAGTATCTTTTTTTAGATAACCACAGGGATTTTCCCACAGAAAGCGTATGGTAATATTTCCAGGAAATGTCTGTCCATCGTGTGTATGTCCACAAAGATCAAGATCTGCACCTGCAGCTGCAAGTTCCTGCAGTTCTTTGGGCTGATGATCAATAAAAATAACAGGTTTGTTTTTATCAAGAGAAGATGTCAGTTGTTTGGGTGTCTGACGGATTTCAGCGATTTTTTCAGAAAGGGAGGCATCTTTTCTTCCTACGATATAAAATTTGTTATTGATAAGGACAGATTCATCTTCCAGCAAATGAATATTACTTTTCTGTAGAAATTCTTTCATTCGGGGATCACTTATATCATTAGTGTTCTGGTTAAAAGTGAATCCTGCGAGAATTGGTTCATTCAGATCATGATTTCCCCAACAGGCATAGATACCGTAGCGTGAATGGATTGTCTGTAATATTTTTTCTATTTCTTCCGGTTTACGGATCGCATCAAATTCATTATCAAAAATATCCCCCGCAATACATACAAGATCAGGGTTTTGTTGATTGATCTTATTAACAATTTTCTGCGCATGAATAGCCCCTGCATTATACCCGAAGTGAGTATCTGCCAGCAGGACGATTTTCAGGGAATCAGTATCAGGGACTGTTTTGTCTACTGTGACATTATAAGAAGAAACTTTGATTTTTTTTGCATGAAAAATCCCGAAAATGCTGATTGTAATAATAAGTATGCTGCAGACTGCTCCTGTCAGAGTAAAGGCAAGAGGCGATCGAATCCAGGAAAATCGAAATATATATTTAAAAAGAAGCCGTCCGATATCAGCAACAAGAATTATCATCAGTACATAGAGAAAAATCCCAAGAAAATAATTGCCGATAATTTTGAGGATGCGGTGAAGCCATGCTGGTTTTTTTATAAGAAAGCCAGATAACAGACTGGTAGATACAAGCGTATAGGCAATTGCGAAGATAATACGAAATGCAAGTGTTCTCAGAATACTATGACAGCTTCCCATCCAAAGATACATCCATCGCAGAAGATACAGATTTATGAGTACATATAAGGGAGCAAGATAAATTGCAAGCATAAAGAATCCCTGGTATATTGTAATTGACTCATCTAACGGTCATTTACAAATATACCTTTTCCTTTCTATCAACCTACTATCTGTGGTTGATTACGGTGTTATACATTTGTATTATTAAA
>NZ_JBQHUL010000079.1:0-2684 GCF_052065235.1 Blautia sp. HCP28S3_G10
GTAAGCGCCAAATATTCCTGCGGATTTTCTAATACTCTGATTTCCTCTATAATTGCAGGCGAAAGATATTTAGACTATTTCACTACAATTACGGAGGATAGGTTATGGCAACTACTCGCAAAGCCCGTGTTCCGATGGCGGAACAGCTCAGGCTTATCAATGAATGTCGCAAAAGCGGCATGACAGATGCTGACTGGTGCCGCGAAAACGACATCGCAGTAAGTACTTTTTATAACTGGGTCAGCCGCTGCAGGAAAGCAGCAGCGGATCAGATTCCAGCACCGAATTATGGTCATTGTGAGATCCCGCGTTCAAAGCAGGACGTGGTTCCAATTGACATTGTTTCGGATCACCTTCCGGAACAGCATATTGCATCGCGGATGCACCAAACGAACCTTGACAATTCACATACGATTGAAGTGTCCATGAATGATGTGACAATCCGCATCAGCAATGATGCCGATCCTGTCCTGCTCACCAGGACACTCCGCCTGATCCGGGAGACCTCATGTTAGGTGATATCTCCGGCCTCGAAAAAATCTACATTGTCTGCGGCTATACCGATATGCGCAAATCAATCGATGGTCTCTGTGCCATTATCGAAGACCAGCTTAAAATGGATCCGACATCCAGTGCGCTCTTCCTGTTCTGTGGAAGAAGACGGGACAGGATCAAAGCTCTGTTCCGTGAACCGGATGGTTTTGTCCTGATCTATAAACGGTTGTCTGTCCGGGGCAGCTATCAATGGCCAAGGAAGCAGTCGGAAGTCCGGAATCTTTCCTGGCGGGAGTTCGACTGGCTGATGTCAGGAATTGATATCGACCAACCAAAAGCACTCAAAGCAGAGTAAAAAAGTATCTGGATCCCGGTAAAAATCCTGCACAGAAAAATGGCAGATTTCCTTATAAATTCAGCATTTTTCAGCACTTGTTTTCCTTTAGGAAGGGCTGTATTTCTGGTATAATAGAGGTATCAAATCCAAGGAGAGAACGATGGCTTCCAGTGCAAAAGACATCCAGCTGCGAGAGCTGAAGGACACCATAACACAACTGAAAACAATGGTCTCGGAACAGACGGAACTGATCAGATCTCTCCGCCTTGTTATTGACGAAAAAACCAGCCACGAAAAAGCCCTTCAGGAACAGGTGGACTATCTTACCAAAAAGCTTTTCGGTTCTTCCAGCGAAAGAAGAACCGATGACATTCCAGGACAGCAGCACCTTTTTGATGAAGCGGAAGTGGAACAGGATCCTTCCCTGTTGGAAGAAGAGACCGTGATCCGGGAGCATACCCGCAAGAAGAAAGCAACCCATGAGGATCTTTTTAAAGGCCTGAAGGTTGAAAAAGTAGTCATCCCTCTTCCGGATGAAGATCAGGTCTGTCCGGTCTGCGGTACGCAGATGGTTCTGATCGGCGAAGAGTATGTCCGCCGTGAGCTGGAATTCATCCCGGCCACATGCAAAGTGATCGAATACTACAGCCAGAGTTATGGATGTCCGTCCTGTAAGGAGGGATTGGGAGACACGGAAAAGCCTGTGATCGTAAAGTCTCAGGTTCCGCAGGCTCTGGTAGGAAAAGGCCCGGCAACCGCATCCACCGTTGCATGGACGATGTATCAGAAGTACGCCAATGGACTTCCCCTTTATCGTCAGGAGAAAGACTGGAAACAGTATGGTGCCCAGATCAGCAGGACAACACTTGCCAACTGGATCATCTATTGCTCCAGGAATTACTTTCAGCCAATGTATGATTACTTCCACCGGGAACTGCTGAAGCGCAGCTTCGCAATGGCAGATGAGACCCGAGTCCAGGTACTGAAGGAAGAAGAACGCCGGGCACAGACACAATCTTTTATGTGGTTGTTCCGCAGCGGCGAAGACGGTCTTCCTGCCATTATTTTATATGGCTATTCTCCAACCAGGAGCGGCAGCCATGCAAAGGAGTTCCTGGAAGGCTATCATGGTTATCTGGAAACGGATGGTTATCAGGGCTACAACAGTCTGCCGGATATCAAACGGTGTTCCTGCTGGGCACATATCCGCCGGTACTTTATCGATGCCGTTCCCAAAGGGAAACAGTATGATTACAGCCAGCCAGCAGTACAGGGAGTCCAGTACTGTAACCGCCTGTTTGCCATAGAGGATTCCATTAACAAAAAATATCCCGGTGATTATGAAAAGCGTAAGCAGCTGCGTCTCGAGAAGGAAAAACCTGTTCTGGAGGCTTTCTGGTCGTGGCTTGAGCAGCAAAAGCCAGTCCGGAATACCCGCATGGATAAAGCTGTGAATTATGTCCTTAACCGGAGGGAAACAGCAGAGATTTATCTGGAGGATGGCCGCTGCAGCTTCACAAACAATCTCAGCGAGAACGCGATCCGTCCATTTGCAGTCGGTAGGAAAAACTGGCTGTTCAGTGATTCTGTAGAGGGAGCCAATGCCAGTGCTGTAGTCTATACAATGGTTGAGATGGCAAAGGCGCACGGCCTGAACATTTACGGATATCTGAAATTTCTGCTGGAGCATCGTCCAACGAAAGAGATGACCGATGACCAGCTCGCAGAGCTTGCACCTTGGAGTGAAAAACTCCAATCTATCAAAAATCGCATGTGAATTATAGTGAATTACTCCAACTCGCAAAGGGCTGGGGTAATTTTATATCTGACCGCATCATTATTTGGCGGTTAC
>NZ_JBQHUL010000080.1:0-2564 GCF_052065235.1 Blautia sp. HCP28S3_G10
TGAATAATCCGGTGCCCGTGTCCCTGCTGTCCGGTGACAGGAAACCGCAAATCCGTTTTTTAGGAAACCACCATTCCGGTAGTGGAAACCTTTATCATAAATCCTTTAGAATGTAATCATGCACCAGCTGGTGTAAATTCATTCAAAGGAGGTCATGACCATGACCAAGTATCGAGAGATTCTCAGGCTAAAAAGTCTGGGACTCAGTCAGCAGAGCATTGCCGACAGCTGCAATGTCTCCAAGAAAACGGTTAATCGCGTTTTGAAGCGTGCAAAGGAATTAAATATTTCCTGGCCGCTTGATAAAAGCGATACCGATGCTGTTCTTGCAGAAATGTTTTTTCCTTCTGCAAAGCAAGTCAGATCCAATAAACGGATGCCTGACTACGATTATGTCCACAAAGAATTACTCCGTAACGGAGTCAGTAAGAAACTCTTGTGGACAGAATACATGGAGGATTGTCATGCAAATGGCGAAGAACCACTTATGTATTCCCAGTTCTGCTATCACATCCAGAAGGATGAGCAGAAACGACGTGCTACCATGCATATCAACCGGAAACCTGGTGAGCAGGTTGAGGTCGATTGGGCAGGAGATCCTGCAACAATCATTGATCCGGATACCGGTGAGATCACCAAAGCCTATATATTTGTCGGCGTGATGACTTATAGTCAGTACGCATATGTGGAAGCATTTCTGGATATGAAGCAGAAATCATGGATTAATGCCCATGTTCATATGTACGAATATTTTGGTGGTGTTGCCAGAATTCTCGTACCGGATAACTGTAAAACAGCAGTTGTCCACAATGGTGGCTTTAAAGACCAGCAGGTCAATGAAACTTATCAGGAAATGGCCGAATACTACGGCACCGCTATTATCCCGGCGCGTGTCAGGGCTCCAAAAGATAAGCCGAATGCTGAGGGGACAGTAGGAAATATTTCTACTTGGATCACAGCAGCTCTTCGGAATGAACAGTTCTTCTCCCTTGCCGAATTGAATCTGGCAATCAGAGATAAGCTGGAACTGTTCAACCAAAGGCTCTTTCAGAAGAAAGAGGGTAGTCGGCGAAGCTTATTTCTTGGGGAAGAAAAACCATTGCTGGCACCATTACCTGCTACCCGTTTTGAACTGAGTGACTGGAAAGCAGCCACTGTCCAGTTCAATTATCACATATCTGTGGACGGAATGCTATACTCCGTTCCGTACGAATACATTAAAAAGAAAGTTGATATAAGGGTAACAGACACCACGATTGAAATTTTCTACAACCATAACCGCATTGCTTCCCATCGTCGTCTAAAAGGACGCCCTGGGCAGTACAGCACCATTACTGAACATATGCCGGCAGACCACCAGAAGTATCTGGAATGGAACGGTGACCGCTTCCGTAAATGGGCTGAGCGGATTGGCATAAATACGTACACTGCAGTCAATGCAATATTGACCTCCAAAAGTGTGGAACAACAAACCTACCGAAGCTGTATGGGGCTTCTTAAGCTTGCTGAGAAGTACTCAGATGCGTTACTGGAAGCTGCCTGTAAAAAGGCATTATCCTATACAGCATCACCCAGTTACAAGAGTATTAAAAACCTACTTGTAACCGGTTCAGAAAAACTGGCATCGGAAGCAATCGATACCAAGACCACACATAAAGCACATGGCATCACACGAGGTGCCGATTACTATCGGAGGTAAACACATATGACAAATCAGAGTACAATGGATAAGTTAATAGAAATGCGCCTTACCACAATGGCAGATGCATTCCGCAACCAACTCAATGACCCAAAATTCAAGGAGGTTCCCTTTGAGGATCAATTCGGTATGCTGGTGGATATCGAATACAGCAGTCGCAAAAACAACCGTCTCAAAAGACTGATCAAGAATGCCGGTTTCGATCAGCCGGAAGCGAATATCATGGATATCAACTATACTTCCGGACGCAAGCTAAACAAGGAACTGATTCGCAGACTTGCTACCTGCGAATATATATCTGAACATCGGAATCTTTTTATTACCGGTGCTACAGGCTGCGGTAAAACTTACATGGCCTGTGCCTTTGGCATGGAAGCCTGTAAGCAGTATTACAATACCAAATATATCCGTCTGCCTGATCTGCTTATTGATCTGGAGGTGGCACGGACAGATGGCAACTACAAAAAGGTGATGGCTAAGTATGCCAATCCCGTTGTCCTGATTTTGGACGAATGGCTTCTATTGAAACCAACGGAATCTGAACAAAGAGATATCTTCGAACTACTCCATCGGAGACGCAAGAAATCTTCAACGATTTTTTGCTCCCAGTATGAGTTCGAGGAATGGTACGACCAACTGGGTGGTGATGATAGTCCTCTGGCAGATGCAATCATTGACCGCATTGCTCATGACAGTTATCGTATCAACATTACAAGCATTGATGCCGAACATGATATCTCGATGCGAGAGGTTTATGGCTTGGACAAAACATTACGTGAGTAAACTCGCATAAGCGGTTCCCGCTAGCCCGGACAGACGGTTTCCCGTCTGCCGGACTTGCGGTGTTACCGCACAAGAATATTCA
>NZ_JBQHUL010000081.1:0-2492 GCF_052065235.1 Blautia sp. HCP28S3_G10
GTAAGCGCCAAATATTCCTGCGGATTTCCTAACACTCTGTTTCCCTCTATAATTGTAGGCGAAAGATATTTAGACTATTTCACTACAATTACGGAGGATAAGTTATGGCAATTACTCGCAAAGCTCGTGTTCCGATGACGGAACAGATCAGGCTTATCAATGAATGCCGCCAAAGCGGCATGACAGATGCTGACTGGTGCCGTGAAAACGACATCGCAGTAAGCACTTTTTATAACTGGGTCAGCCGCTGCAGGAAAGCAGCAGCGGATCAGATCCCAGCACCGAATTATGGTCATTGTGAGATCCCTCGTTCAAAGCAGGACGTGGTTCCCATTGACATTGTTCCGGATCACCTTCCGGAACAGCATATAGCATCGCAGATGCACCAAACGAACCTTGACAATTCACATACGATTGAAGTGTCCATGAATGATGTGACAATCCGCATCAGCAATGATGCCGACCCTGTCCTGCTCACCAGAACACTCCGCCTGATCCGGGAGACCTCATGTTAGGTGATATCTCCGGCCTTGAAAAAATCTACATTGTTTGCGGCTATACAGATATGCGCAAATCGATCGACGGTCTCTGTGCCATTATCGAAGACCAGCTTAAGATGGATCCGACATCCAGTGCGCTCTTCCTGTTCTGTGGAAGAAGACGGGACAGGATCAAAGCTCTGTTCCATGAACCGGATGGTTTTGTTCTGATCTATAAACGGTTGTCTGTCCGGGGCGGCTATCAATGGCCACGGAAGCAGTCGGAAGTCCGGAATCTTTCCTGGCGGGAGTTCGACTGGCTGATGTCAGGAATTGATATCGACCAGCCAAAAGCACTCAAAGCAGAGTAAAAAAGCATCTGGATCCCGGTAAAAATCCTGCACAGAAAAATGGCAGATTTCCTTATAAATTCAGCGTTTTTCAGCACTTGTTTTCCTTTAGGAATGGCTGTATTTCTGGTATAATAGAGGTATCAAATCCAAGGAGAGAACGATGGCTTCCAGTGCAAAAGACATCCAGCTGCGAGAGCTGAAGGACACCATAACCGGGCTGAAAACAATGGTCTCTGAGCAGACGGAGCTGATCAGATCTCTCCGTCTTATCATTGACGAAAAATCCAACCATGAGAAAGCCCTTCAGGAACAGGTGGACTACCTGACCAAAAAGCTTTTCGGTTCCTCCAGTGAACGAAGATCCGATGACATTCCGGGACAGCAGAATCTTTTTGATGAAGCGGAAGTGGAACAGGATCTCTCCCTTCTGGAAGAAGAGACCGTGATCCGGGAGCATACCCGCAAGAAGAAGGCAACCCATGAGGATCTTTTCAAAGGACTGAAGGTCGAAAAAGTAATCATTCCTCTTCCGGAAGAAGATCAGGTCTGCCCGGTCTGCGGTACGCAGATGGTCCTGATCGGCGAAGAGTATGTCCGCCGTGAACTGGAATTCATCCCGGCCACATGCAAAGTGATCGAATACTACAGTCAGAGCTATGGCTGTCCGTCCTGTAAAGAAGGCCTGGGAGATTCCGAAAAACCTGTGATCGTAAAATCTCAGGTTCCGCAGGCTTTGGTAGGAAAAGGTCCGGCGACCGCATCCGCTGTCGCATGGACGATGTATCAGAAATACGCCAATGGACTTCCTCTTTACCGCCAGGAAAAAGACTGGAAACAGTATGGCGCCCAGATCAGCCGAACAACACTTGCCAACTGGATCATCTATTGCTCCCGGAATTACTTTCAGCCAATGTATGATTACTTCCACCGGGAACTGCTGAAGCGCAGCTTCGCAATGGCAGATGAGACCAGAGTCCAGGTACTGAAGGAAGAAGAACGTCGGGCACAGACGCAATCTTTCATGTGGCTGTTTCGCAGCGGCGAAGACGGTCTCCCGGCCATTATCTTATATGGTTATTCTCCAACCAGGAGCGGAAGCCATGCAAAGGAGTTTCTGGAAGGCTATCACGGGTATCTTGAAACTGATGGCTACCAGGGCTACAACAGCCTGCCGGATATCAAACGATGTTCCTGCTGGGCGCATATTCGCCGGTACTTTATCGACGCCGTTCCCAAAGGGAAAGAGTATGATTACAGCCAGCCTGCAGTGCAGGGAGTCCAGTACTGTAACCGCCTGTTTGCCATCGAGGATTCCATCAACAAAAAATATCCCGGTGATTATGAAAAGCGTAAGAAACTGCGTCTCGAGAAGGAAAAACCTGTTCTGGAGGCTTTTTGGTCGTGGTTGGATCAGCAAAAACCATCCAGGAATACCCGCATGGATAAAGCAGTGAATTATGTCCTTAACCAGCGGGAAACGGCGGAGACCTATCTGGAGGATGGCCGCTGCAGCTTCACAAACAATCTCAGCGAGAACGCGATCCGTCCGTTTGCAGTCGGTAGGAAAAACTGGCTGTTCAGTGATTCTGTAGAGGGAGCCAATGCCAGTGCTGTAGTCTATACAATGGTTGAGATGGCAAAGGCGCACGGCCTGAACATT
>NZ_JBQHUL010000082.1:0-1986 GCF_052065235.1 Blautia sp. HCP28S3_G10
CAGCCTGTCCGAAAACCTTATTTTTAGGCATAAATTTAGCCCCTTTCCTTCATCTGTGACATTGAAAACTGAATAAAATACACAGGATGAAGAAAGAGGCTTATGCCTGTTCCATCAATTCCATCATTTTTTGAAATCCAAGGAGATTCTTCGCCCGTTCCAGGTTATAACCCAGACAAAAGAGCGCAAACTCTCCAGCCACTTTCCGTATTCCCCTTAAAAGAAAATAAGTGGCTCCCATTGCTCGTTTTATTGTTCCAAACGGATGCTCCGACAGGCACATCCTCCGGCTCATCTTTTCTTTATCCGGTTTCAGGAAAAACTTCACAACCTTTCTTTTTTCATAATGCCATTTTTCACCCGTTTTCGTTTCCTCCGGCTTCTTTCCTTCGGCTTCCAGCCAGCCCTTACATGGTTTTACCAGCTGATCTTTGGTAAAGTCGATCTCTTTCCATTCGCCTTTTCCCTTGTAACACTTATTGCGGTTCGGGCAATGTTTACACGCATTTTTATTGGCATAGCGGATATTCCCGTTTTTCTTTATGCTCTTCTGTCTCAGGATTTCCCCAGCCGGACAGTATACCAGGTTTCTCTCAGAATCTCTGACAAAATAACCTTCTTTTGCTTTTTCCTGCATTTCCTCAGGACTTCCATAGACACTGCTGTTTTCCCGTTTTTCATCCACCACTTTACGACGGACTGTTTCTACCTTCATATCCTGTATCACTTCTGCATAAACTTCCGGTATCTTACCTGCATGCAGTGCTTTCTTCAGTTCTTCTGGCTCTGTGCTGGCAGTATCCGTTTCTGCCTCTTCATAAGGGATTTCTATGTCATAACCGTCTTTTCCATCATCTGTTATGACATGTGGGATAATACCGTTCTCCAGACACTCCACCATATCTTCCACAGCTTCATAACCTTTATCTGCCACTACTTCTATGATCTTTTCCGGTTCAGAGCTCTTTATCCCCTGCATCGTACTTTCCAGCAATCCATGGTCGGTTACCTGATTGGTCATCTGAAAATCTCGGATCAGATGTGTTTCAGAATCTACCGCCGTCTGTGGGTTATATGCTACTGTAAACCCATTTTTATTTTTCATGAGTTTTGCATCCGCATCTGTGATCGAAAGCTGGGATACCCCGGTTTCTTCCATCAGCTTCTGATAACCTTCGTATCTGGCAAGTCTCTCCTGTGCTTCTTTTAACTTGGCTTCAAGACTTTCTCTTGTCAGTTCTCCTGAAATCACGTCTGTTTCTTCCTGCTTGTCCATTTCATTCAGGATCCTTAGATACTCATCTGTATGACCATTCAGCCATTTGATCCTGTCATCCAGTTTGTTTTTGGTGAAGTTGTTATCTTTTGCGTTATCCGCCTGGATCTTTGTTCCATCCACGGAAGAAAATCCCCATTCCACTGCACCGGAGATCCGGCGGTTGAATTCATAAAAAATCTCTTTCAGGCTGTCTATGTTGTTTTTCCTGAAATCTGCAATGGTGCGAAAATCCGGTTCTACACCGCCGATCATCCATTTCACTTCAAGATTTACTTTACAGCTTTCAGCCAGTTTCCGTGAAGAACGGATACCTTTCCTGCTTCCGTAAATATATATCTTATAAAGGCTCTTAGGATCGTAAGATGGACGGCCTTCTGCTGCCACAGGTTTTACACCGTATTTCCCTATATCAAGATGGTTCACAAACGCATCAATTATCCTTGCAATACTTTCTTTATCTACAAATGCGTCCCATGAACAGCACATCAGCTGGTCACGGTCAAAACCTGAAACATATGGCATCTCAATTCACCTCAGAACAATTTTTCTCTGGTTTCATTATACTATATCTGAAACATAGATGCACGATTTCTGTGTACTTTATTCAGTTTTCAATGTGCAATTTTAATTTATATTGAACGCTCACAAGAGCATATCAATCTTTTTCTCATCAGATTAGATTATCCGAGTTTTCGGACAGTCTCCCC
>NZ_JBQHUL010000083.1:0-1793 GCF_052065235.1 Blautia sp. HCP28S3_G10
TTCCAAACTGGAACTTACAAAACCAAATAGATTGAACCAGTTGTTGAGGCGTGATAAGATAACCCCAGATCAATTTCTGTTCTGAAAAAAGACGCACTTTAAGCGGAGGTCGAATTCATCTTTCTTTTTTTGCAAGATTAAATTCCACCCCTGATGGCAGTGCTTATGAATCCGGATGGCAGTCCGATCAGTTTATTTTTTCAGCAGATATGGTGTGAGATTGATCTCATTAGCGGGGATTACCTTAATGCCGAGCTTAGCCAAGGTATCCTCACCGTAAAAGAAGCTGAACAACTGGTTGGCAGACTGGTCGTTCAGCTTTTTTCTTGTGTAGGAATTGATGTGACTCATCAGAAGAGACACATCTTCCTGGATTAAGTTGTCAAAAGAGGATTTCTTTGGTAATACGCGTCTGATCATCTCGTGGCATACTTCACAGCCGCCTTTCTGGTCAGAACGTTGTGGATCACAGTAGAATACTCTGGTTCTGCGTTCACCATTACCATTGAACTCAATACCCAGAGGGTCGGTAAATTCACTCCCACGGTCGGTTACAATCACAGGGAATAATTCAGTGAATTTCTCGTGCCCCAAGAGAACATAAAGCTGGTTGAAGATATCTGTTACAGAACGTGCTGTATTCGCATCGCGAATGAATGCCAGCATGAGGTTACAGTTCTGAAAGAAGAGGGTTAGAAATACTTTGCCACCTTTTCTTCCTTCAACAGAGTCCATCTCAACGACAGAAACATCTGGATTGGCAGCCATATATTCCTGAAAGTCTTCATAGGTGCGACCGACGTGACATTTCTTGTCCACCCTTACTGGTTTCTTCTTTTTACGAATGCGATAGCGCACCTTACGCGGAAGATCACCGTTGCATACAGAAAGAAGTCCTGCGTCGATATAGTTATAGATTGTCTTTTCATCTAGCATGATCAGGTCAACGTTATTGACACAGATCTGGTGAATTGACTGTCCCTGCCTGATCAGAGGAGTGATAATACCATCAATCCTTTTTAATTCTTCAGAACTGATAGCGAATCCCTGTCGGCTTTCGCTACGGACAGCTTCATATTCATTCTGAGCATACTTTGCCTCATAAAGATAGCGCCTTAACTTACACCCCTGTCTGGTATCGCACCCATTACAAACATAAGGAGGCTTTTTGATTTTCAGGCAAACCTGTTCCTCAAAATCAGGACAGTGAGTATAGCAAGGTGGATCACATTTCTTACAATCCTGACCCCAGCGCTTCTTACAGGGTTTGCAGATGTCACCGTAATGCTTACAGGTACGTCTGTTGGCACATGGATTGTATGTACTTTTTTCCACAACCTTGTAATGGTTGCGGACTTCTTTGGAAATCGTAGAAGGATCTTTTCCGAGAATTTCTCCGATTTCTTTGAACTTGAGATTATCACGAAGTGATACTTCGATTGTCTGTCTTTCATCAAATGTCAGATGTGCATTCTTTGCCATGGTAGTTTCTCCTTTGGTAGGATGCCATCCGGAAATCTGCTGAAAGTATGATTATAACAGAAGGGGCTCTGCCCCTTGAACCCCGAGGTTTATCGCTTTGTGTTTCCACAGGAGCAAAGAAAAAGAGCAACACACTCAGTGCTGCTCCTGTGTAACCCTGGATGTCGCTCAGGTCGCTCCTCAGCGTTGCCCTATCCTGCATTTCAGGGAAAGTAACTATATTTTAATTGATTACTGACCGGTGTTCAACCGGTTGGGAAAGGTTTGGAAGAGTTACTTCTACCACTGTTTTTGCAATGGTAAGTTCCAGT
>NZ_JBQHUL010000084.1:0-1734 GCF_052065235.1 Blautia sp. HCP28S3_G10
AGTCCAGCGGTGTGATGTCAAGTGAGAAATGAATAATAAATCAAATATCTTTCATATATTTCACGAAGACAAAAAACACCCACCTAAGCCCTGTCGACCATGTTTTTTGAAAATGAGCAGGGCGTAGCTCATCAGCAAGTAGAAGTTATTCTACTTTGCTGGACGATATAGGCGATTATCTTTGAGCAGTACAAAGACCAACCGCACAAATTTACGGGCAGTTAATGCGAGTGCACGTTTGTGTTGATATCTGTTTACCTCTTTGTATTTAAGGTGGTAGAAGTCGCTGTATTCCTTGTCGCATCTTACAAGCGAGAAAGCTGCTTCGCACAGATAATACTTTAAAAAGCGGTTACCGGAATTTATAAGCCTTGTTGTTTGGGCTTCAAAACCTCCGGACTGATGTTGTTTCCATGCAAGACCTGCATACTTAGCAAGCTGAGCATGGTTTCCGAAACGATTGATATCACCGATTTCAGCCATGATACCGGCTGAGAATACAGGACCAATACCTGGAATGGATATCAATACATTTGGTAAGAGTTCCATTTGAGCAGCGATTGCTTTATCGAACTCTTTGATTTGAGATTCCAATGCCTTCATTGAGGCTATGGATATAGAAAGCACCTGATTAACGGAGTCATTTACCGTCTTAGGCAAACGGTAAGAGCTTCTGGCAGCTTTCTGAATGGCTTTGGCTACTGAATCAGGATCAGGAAAGCGGTTCTTTCCTTTTTCCATAATGAAATCAGTAAGCTCTTGTAAGTCCATATTGGCTAATGCTTCTGCGGATTCAAACTCTTCGTAGACAGCAAGTGCCGTAGTGCTGAAAGTATCTGAAAATACTTTTTCCTGCGTCATCGTGGAATACTTCTTGAAAAGTACATTCATAAAACGTTGTTTTTCTTTGATAAGGTTGCAAACAGCGTAGTAGCGTGCTCGTGTGAGGTTTTGGAGAGCTTTGTAACGATAGTCTCCGATGTATACCTCTTTGTTGATTCTACCAAAACGCAGGCAGTCAGCAATGACAAAAGAGTCCACGTAATCATTTTTAGGCAGGTCATTATAAGATTCCTTGAACTTATTTACCTGCTTAGGATTGAGGACATGAATCTTTCTGTTAAATGGTGCCAGAGTGGCATCTTCCCTTAGAAAGTACACGAGATTGTCTCCATAAACAGAGGTTGCTTCGAGACCAATCAGAACAGTGTCAAGGGAACGAGAAGTCATGGCAGAAAGAATCCTTTTCACAAGCTGAGTGGAACCATCATGTGAGTTTTTTAATTCAAAGTTGCTGTGCTTATCTCCGTTTGGAAGCATAAGATAAACGACATTGGATTTGCTACTTACATCAATTCCGACGTAAAGCGGGTTCATGAAAATCACCTTCTTTCGTAATAAGATTTGAGTGTTCAATCGGCTTGGTAAAACCCATGATCATGGAGCATCGACACCCTCGCATATAAGAATCCAGCTTAAGACGGATAGATGCGAAACCACACTGCTGGATGGTAGTCCATGTTCTTAAGCAAACAGCCAGCCGGTTTGAAGCTAACTTCCATGTCAGGGGAACAGACTCTACAATGAAGCAACCATGACTGGTTCAACAGGAGGGAACAGAACTATTACCTGATTGACACTGGGACAATTATATCATGGGCTTTACTAAGCCTATTGAACAAATATTTATTGAGTTTTCAAGGTACATTTATGTATCTAAAAGATATTATACGA
>NZ_JBQHUL010000085.1:0-1697 GCF_052065235.1 Blautia sp. HCP28S3_G10
GTGAAAAACTCCAATCTATCAAAAATCGCATGTGAATTATAGTGAATTACTCCAACTCGCAAAGGGCTGGAGTAATTTTATATCTGACCGCATCATTATTTGGCGGTTACGTTGCAACTATAAAACCATATTTTATGTCTAAATGGAATTCATATATCTGAAAACGTTATCATAGCAATTAAAAAACATGAAAAATTTCATCTTTTTACAATGATTTTTCATGTTTTTTAGTGCAGTATGTTCTTCTTTCTGTATAAATGTGAAATCGTTGTCACGCATGTTTTATGAGCTTTTTCGCCTGTCTATAAGTACTTTACCAAACGTGGCCGCAAGTACCTGCTGGAAAAGCGTTCCGATCATTACAGGAAATACAACTTCACCAGGGAAATATGCAGCCGCTATTACCGCTCCTGTACTGATATTTCGCATTCCAATACCATAAATCAGAGAAACGGTTGTCTCCTGATCCTGTTTCATAATCCTTGCAACAAACCATCCAACTATATAACCTCCTGCTGCAAGCACAAGAATCACCAATGCAACCAGTATTCTTTCTGCATTCATACTCTTAACATAAGGTGCTATTTTTGATGAATTACATGTAACTACATACATTAACGCAAGCTTTGAAAAAGGAGCCAGCTTTGAAGGCCAGATTTCTTTAACTTTTCCTTTACTTATCTGATTCAGACACATTGCCGCAATTGCCGGGATCGCAACCATAAATATCAGATCAGACATCATTTCGCCAACATCCATAGTGATCTTTGAACCAAGAAGTAACTGCAACGCTACAGGAATTATAAATGGTGCCAGAATTGTATCTATTACAACCAGAGAAAGAGACAACGGACCGTTACCATCATAAACTGTAATCCACATTAGCCCGCTGACTGCAGTGGGTACAGAAAATTCCAGCACCATTCCTGCAATAAGATTTGCATTATACGGGAATATCAGATGCCCCAGTCCGCATGCTATACATGGAACAAATATATGGATAATTACCAGGCTTACCAGCAAAACTTTGGGGTTTCTGAACACATTTGCCACATCACGAAAGCTGGACTTCAATGCACCTGCAAAGGTCATAAATGCAAATACCCATGTTACCAGCGGAAGTCCGTGCTTTGCTATATCAGAAAAACATACGCCCAATATCAGACATATCGGCGTTACAAAAGCCATTTTCTTCTGTATATACTGATTAAACTTGTTTAACATTTTCTCTGTATCCTCTTTTTATTCACTGTCTTTATTTTCTGCGTATATGAATTACAGATGGCGCTTGCTTTTCGCAGATAACCTGCATATTCGCCATGGTATTGCTCCCATACCAACTTTATTGTTTAATTTAACATGGTTTTGTGTATAAAAAAATTCCAAAACAAATTATGTTTTGGAATTTTCAGAGGTGCCACCCGGATTTGAACCGGGGATAGAGGTGTTGCAGACCTTTGCCTTACCACTTGGCTATGGCACCATATTTAATTAATTTCCTAATAGGAAGTGACTCCAAGGGGATTTGAACCCCTGTTACCGCCGTGAAAGGGCGGTGTCTTAACCGCTTGACCATGGAGCCATATAAACTCCCCCTGTTGGACTCGAACCAACGACACTGCGGTTAACAGCCGCATGCTCTACCGACTGAGCTAAGGAGGATTATTATTTAGAAGATATCGCATCTTCAAAACTAC
>NZ_JBQHUL010000086.1:0-1659 GCF_052065235.1 Blautia sp. HCP28S3_G10
AAGGGCACTGAAAAAGTCTGATTCCAAAAAAGAATTGGGCTTTTTTTAGTGGCCCTGTTATAATAGAATCATGAGGAAGGAGGTTCTGTCATGTTGAAAGATCATTCACAGTTACAACTATCATTATCACCCTATCAGGGAATTTACGATGCAGTCATTCCAGCGAATCATCTTTTGCGTAGAATTAAAGAAAACATAGATTTTAGCTTTGTAAATCCAATGCTTCGTAAACAGTATTGTGAAAATTTGGGGCGCCCGGCGAAGGAACCAGAGATGATGTTTAAACTACTTTTCCTGAAAAAACTGTACGATCTGTCCGATGAAGCACTGATTAGTAGTGCCCAAACAGATATGGCATATAAATTTTTCCTTGATCTGGATCCAGAAGCAAAAATGATAGATCCCAGTCTTCTGACAAAATTCAGAAAAACCCGCATTACGGAAGATATCCTAGAGGAAATGCTGAAAGAAACAATCCAGCAGGCTCTTGACAAAGGGCTGATCAAATCGGGTACTATTATTGTGGATTCCACCCACACAACGGCATCTGTCCGTGCGAAATCCCCCACACAAATCCTACGGGATATGAGTAAACAACTTCGGAAAGAGATTTATAAAAATGCTTTTGACTTATCAGAAAAATTTCCGGAGAAACCATCTTTGGAAGCAGGGTTGGACGAAGAGATCGCCTATACAAAGGAACTGCTTCAGGTTCTGGATGAAGGGATAGAATCTTGTGGAAACCAAAAGATACAGAAAATTTCTAAAAAGATGAAAGAGTTACTTGAAAACGAACAGATTAGAGAGATTCGCTCCAAAGATGATAAAGATGCACGGTTTGGTCACAAAACAGCGTCCAGTACGTTTTATGGGTATAAGAATCATCTTGCAATGACAGAAGAACGTCTGATTGCCGGGATAAGTGTAACAAATGGAGGAGCACCAGACGGACAGGAATTACCGCAATTGATAGAAGAAGCACAAAAAAATGGGATAAAAGTAACAGAAGTTATAGGGGATATGGCATATGTCAGCGATGATAATCTGGAAGCCTGTGGAAAAGAGATTGCACTGATTGCCCGAACGAATACAGCGGTAGCGGCCGCTGCAAATGGGAAACTTGAAGAAGGTTTCTGTTTCAATAAAGATGCAGGGATGTTGCAATGTCCTGCCGGAGAACTTTCTACACGTGTAGAAAAAAGGGCAGCCAAAAACGGAAACACCTATTTAAGATATATATTTAGCAAAGTTAAGTGCCGGAAATGTCCGCAAAGAGAAAATTGCCATGTAGGGAAATCAAATGCAAAAACACGAAGTTATAGCATCACGCAAGTAAGCGAGAAGAACTTGGAAAGGCTTAAATTTGAAGAAAGTGAATATTTCCAAGAGAGAATAAAGATCCGGCACAGGATAGAAGAAAAGAATGGAGAATTAAAAGAAGCCCACGGTTTGCGCAGAGCAGATTCAAGAGGGCTATTTGCTATGCATCTTCAAATGTATTTTACGGCATTTGCAGCAAATGTAAAACGAATTGTAAGATTAGAGGAATTGGCTATGGGGTAAACCATAGCGTTTTTTTGTAATATAATTAGAAATTACAAGAAAAATTATAAAAGAAGAACTCCCACCTTAAAAAAATGGGAGTTTTTCAGTGCCCTT
>NZ_JBQHUL010000087.1:0-1585 GCF_052065235.1 Blautia sp. HCP28S3_G10
AAAGACAGATGGCGACAAGAATGAAGCCCAGAATGTGACAAACGTAAATGGAAAGATCACCTTTGCAGACCTGGCATATGACAAAGCCGGAACCTATGAGTATGAGGTAGCTGAGGTACAGGCTGTGCCGAACGGATACACAGCAGACAAAACAGTCTACACAGTAACCGTAACGGTAATAGACAACAAAGAGATTGGAAAACTGGAGGCAGCTGTAAGCTACAAGAACGGCGATGTAGGTGTAGATAAAATTGTATTCAGAAATACATCAAAAGTATCCACCGCCTTCTCCGTCAAGAAAACTGTAAACGGTGCAGATGGTAAAGCCGGCGTGGAAGGTTTTGATCCTGAAGAAACCTACAACTTTGAACTTACACCTGTGACAGAGGGCGCACCGATGCCAACAGATGAATCTGGCAAGACGGTATCTGTAGTAAACGGTGAGACAGGAACATTTGGTCAGATCACATATACGGAAGCCGGAAAAACTTATGAGTACAATATCACAGAAAAAGCAGGAAGTACTCCTGGAATGTCCTATGATACAACTCCTCATAAGGTAACTGTAACAGTAAGTGAGACTTATCCGTTAGCAGCGACAGTAAAATATGATACAGATCAGGACAATCTGACTGTGAATAACCAGTACAATGGTCTGACAGTCAAAGTCAGCAAACGTGCCCTCAAGGGGGATGAAGCATTTGCACTTGCAGGAGCAAAACTTCAGCTTATTGATGCAGATGATCAGGAAAAACCTGTAAAAGAATGGGTTTCAGGAGAAGCACCGGAAGAAATTAAAGGCTTGATCCCAGGTAAAACTTACATTTTACGTGAAATTTCCGCGCCAGACGGATACACCGTAGCAGAGGATACACAGTTTGTTCTGAACCGGGATGGCACGCTGGAAGAAAAGACCACAACTGTTTACGACAAAGAAAGTAATACACTTGTTGTAAATGACAAACTTACTTCTGTATTTATCAACAAAGTAACCGAAGACGGTAAAGTCCTTGCAGGTGCAATTCTTCAGGTACTTGATGCAGAAGGAAAAGCAGTTACCCTGAATGACAAAGAAGTACAGTGGGAGACCACAGATCAGCCGTATGAGATCACCGGACTTAAGACAGATACCGTTTACACATTGCATGAAGTAAAAGCTCCGGACGGATACACACTGGCAGCTGATATTAACTTCACGATCGGAACAGACGGAAAAGTCCTCATTGGCAAAGAAGCACAGGCAGATAACACGATTGTTATGACAGATACTCTTACCAGAGTTGAAATCAATAAGGTAGATGCAGTTGACGGCAAAGTTCTTGCAGGAGCGAAACTTCAGGTTCTTGGCAAAGACGGAAAAGCAGCTGAAGTCAATGGTAAGAAACTTGAGTGGACTTCCACAGAGAAAGCACATGAGATCACCGGACTTAAGACAGACACTGTTTACACATTACATGAAACAGTAGCTCCGACCGGATATGATATCAGTGCAGATACTACATTTACCATTGGAACAGATGGCAAGATCAGCAAATCAGGAACAACTGCAAAAGTCAGCGATGATGGAATCCTTCTGGTAGAAGAT
>NZ_JBQHUL010000088.1:0-1514 GCF_052065235.1 Blautia sp. HCP28S3_G10
GACCTCCGCTTAAAGTGCGTCTTTTTTCAGAACAGAAATTGATCTGGGGTTATCTTATCACGCCTCAACAACTGGTTCAATCTATTTGGTTTTGTAAGTTCCAGTTTGGAATCGTAAATTCCGCTAAAATCATGATTTCTTGATATGCCGGAATTTAGTCTTGCAAGAACTTTTAGGAACAGGGGTTAACTTTTGCAAACTGGAAGTCAGTTTTCCAATTCAGCAAAAGTGTATAGGTAATTATTCAAAAAGGATAGTGAGAAGTAGTAATTTGCAAACTTTTGTAACTTTTTATCAAAAAATGTTGTATAAGACCCTCTCCTTTCCCATATAGGTAGAGGAGGATTTAGAGAATGATTATTTCATCAAAGTCATTTCTGTTTTGGACATGAATAGAAATCTACATCTCCTCACCACATTTTGACAACTTCATAGTTCTTTTGCACGAGGATACTTGATCTGAATGTGCTTTTGGGAATTTTTATCCTGCGTGTCTTATCAGTGCATACGTTTCGGTTAAATCTGATGCAGGGAACGTTGAGGTGGAAGTGTGCGATTGTAACTTGTTGATTTAGCAAAGAGGAAAGGAATAAGAAAAGTATAGGAGAGATTTATTGGATTTTTTGACATTGGATGAAGAGAAGCTCCTTGTGTGGTTTGGTTGTGAAAACCTGGAATTCACAAAGAGACGACTCAAAATGGTTGGTTTATTTGCAACCGATGAAGATTTTAGAAAATTAGTCTTCGGATTATTGCGAAAATTGAATACGGAAGAATATGCATCGATCTATACAGATATGTTTTTTGACATATGTGCAGAAAACGATGCAAGAAATGCTGCCAGAGATCAATATCTGGCGGTATTAAGTGACACGACAGGACATGAAGCAGAATATCTGCTTCGCATTTAGCGAAAGGTTAAAATGGTGAATTGTATGAATAAGGTTCAGTTAATGGGAAGATTAACAAGAAATCCGGAATCAAAATATGTTGGAGGTTCCGGTGACACTCTGATGGTAAAGTACACGCTTGCAGTTGATCGTAGATATCGTGGAAGCAACAGCGCCGCTTCTGATTTTATCAATTGTGTGGTTTATGGTAAGGGAGCTGAGTTTGCCATGAAGTGGTTGAAGAAGGGAATGAAGATTGCTGTATGCGGTCGCATTCAGACCGGTAGTTATACCGGTAAGGATGATAGGAAGGTTTATACCACAGAGGTCGTTGTAGATGAGCATTATTTTGCAGAAGGCAAAGCTGCTGAAGTAGATAATACGCAGGAAACAAAAACAGACAGTGAGGGATTCATGGAAGTTCCGGAAGGTGAGGAATTACCGTTTGAATAATCTCTGAAGCAAGGCTGAAGAGCGCACTTATATACTTTTAACAAAGTATGTGCGTCCTTCGTGTTGTCCGGCAAATTAAATGATGTCCCATACGGCAGATTATTTCGCACCGATTTTGGATTTCTACAGATGTGTCAGTCACTTTAAAAGTAACTGTTTCTGCGAATTGTT
>NZ_JBQHUL010000089.1:0-1414 GCF_052065235.1 Blautia sp. HCP28S3_G10
TATAATGAACCCATAAATTAAGACAAAAAAATCATTGTTTCTAAGTTGGATTTCCCGTATGATTTTTATAACGAAAGGAGTCCAACTATGGCAAGACAACAACATTCACCAGAGGAAAAATCCAAACTTGTCCTTGAAGCAATTCGAGGTGAGCGTACCATTAATGAAATTGCTGCTGAGAACAATATTCATCCAAACATGCTTTCAAAGTGGAAGCGAGAAGCAGAAACCCAACTGTATACACTGTTCCAGGACAACTCATCAAAAGAACGTAAGGCTCAAAAAGCACGCGAAGCCGAGATCAACGATTTGTATGCTCAGATTGGCAAACTCACCACTCAGAATGAGTGGTTGAAAAAAAAATCTGGTTTCTAAGCTTAGCGTACCGGAACGCCGCCTGCTTGTGGATATGAACGGATCGACTCTTCCGATTTCTGTACAGGCCAGCCTTTTGGAACTTAATAGAAGCGGGCTCTATTATCAGCCGGCTCCACATTCTACAGAGGATCTGTACATAAAGCAGATGATTGATAAAATCTATACCCGATACCCGATGTATGGATACCGCCGCATTTGCTGGTATCTTAACGAAAAAGAGCATTATCTGATCAATCACAAAGCAGTTCTTCGGCATATGCAGGAAATGGGCATACAGGCCGTATATCCACGGCAAAATACAAGCAAGCCGGAGCCGGCCAATAAAATCTATCCTTACCTGCTGAAAGGGCTTAAAATCGACCATCCTGATCAAGTTTGGTCCATTGACATTACCTATATACCAGTCAAAACAGATTGGCTTTATTTGGTGGCAATCATCGATTGGTACTCACGGTTTGTGCTGCATTGGCAGCTGAGTGACACCATGGAAATAGGATTTGTTCTGGATACCAGCCACAAAGCATTGAAGGTATCCAAACCTGAGATCATGAATTCTGATCAGGGAAGTCATTTTACGAGCCCAAAATTCACACAGATTTTTCTGGATGTCGGATCAAAAATCAGTATGGATCACCGTGGTCGCGCTTACGATAATATCTTCGTGGAAAGGCTCTGGAGAACTGTAAAATATGAGGATGTGTATCCAAATGCATATGAGACACCCAGAGATGCACGTATCGGTATAAATAATTACATGAACTTTTATAATCATGAGCGTCCGCACTCACGGTTAAAATATCGCACGCCAAAGGAAGTATACTGGGACAGGTAATTATCCTGTCTCTCCCTTCCCAGAAGGGTAAGCGCGGATATATGAGCTGTAAAGGGTTCCTTCGGAAGCTGCTCAGCAGCACACCCTTGACAGCTCATATATCCACACTTAGTGGGTAAACAAGGGAGAAAAGGATGGGAGTATCCCTTCCGAAATCCAACTTAATTTTTTTAAAAAAATGTCTTGACAAATGGGTTCACTTTA
>NZ_JBQHUL010000090.1:0-1318 GCF_052065235.1 Blautia sp. HCP28S3_G10
CTATGCGCTATCGGTCACTAAGTGGTATTTAGCCTTAGGGGGTGGTCCCCCTGATTTCCCGCAGGGTTTCTCGTGTCCCGCGGTACTCTGGATCCTGCTCAGTCTGCTCTGCTTTCGTGTACGGGGCTTTCACCCTCTCCGGCCGGCTTTCCCAAAACCGTTCCACTAACATCGCAGAATCTTAAATGCAGTCCGTAACCCCAGATCGCACGCGACCTGGTTTAGGCTCTTCCGCGTTCGCTCGCCGCTACTTACGGAATCGAGTTTTCTTTCTTTTCCTCCGGGTACTTAGATGTTTCAGTTCCCCGGGTTCCCCTCCATACGTTATGGATTGGCGTATGGATACATGAGGTTTCCTCATGTGGGTTTCCCCATTCAGAGATCTCCGGATCAATGGATATTTGCTCCTCCCCGAAGCTTATCGCAGCTTATCACGTCTTTCTTCGGCCCTTAGTGCCAAGGCATCCGCCCTGTGCCCTTTCTGCTTGACCATTTTTGCATTGCATGCAAACAAATCTTCCAGTGGATGATTTGTTTGCACTTCTGATACCCTAGCGTAGGTATCAGCGGTCTTTGATTCTCGTTGCTTAATTGATAACTATGTTATCGATGTCTTCCTATCTTACGTTTGTATATCAAGGATATTTGATTAGTTTTAATCAAATTTACATGTATGCAGTTTTCAAGGTACGATATAGGCTTACTCACTTAACCTCACGGCTAATCAACTAAGCCACTGGGCTTAAGTGGACTCGAACCACCGACCTCACGCTTATCAGGCGTGCGCTCTAACCAGCTGAGCTATAAGCCCATTTGAAATCTTTCGATTTCGTGAGTCCTGTCACTAAATTCAAGCTTCGTCTCCGACTCGCTTTCATTAAGTGTCATGACATGCCTCGTACTAAATTCAGCCTGCACTATTGCTTGCCTTCATTAAGTACTCTGGCGATGGAGATGAAGAGATTCGAACTCTCGACCCCCTGCTTGCAAGGCAGGTGCTCTCCCAACTGAGCTACATCCCCATTTAATCTGGCGCCCACCTGCTCTCCCACACCGTCTCCAGTGCAGTACCATCGGCCGCCTGCGTCTTAACCGTCGTGTTCGGGATGGGAACGGGTGTTTCCCACAAGCGCATCGGCACCAGAAATGTTTATTCAGTTATCTTTGATAACTAAACAGTAAAACACATTCAATTACTCTACTCTTCTTCCTTAGAAAGGAGGTGATCCAGCCGCACCTTCCGATACGGCTACCTTGTTACGACTTCACCCCAGTCATCCGTCCCGCCTTCGGCAGCTCCTTCTTTGCAGTTAGGTCA
>NZ_JBQHUL010000092.1:0-1120 GCF_052065235.1 Blautia sp. HCP28S3_G10
GATCTCCGGATCAATGGATATTTGCTCCTCCCCGAAGCTTATCGCAGCTTATCACGTCTTTCTTCGGCCCTTAGTGCCAAGGCATCCGCCCTGTGCCCTTTCTGCTTGACCTTTGCATTACTGATACCCTAGCGTAGGTATCAGCGGTCTTTGATTCTCGTTGCTTGATTGATAACTATGTTATCGATGTCTTCCTATCTTGCGTTTATCAAGTAAGTGCACAAGTTTGAGAAAAAGACTGCTGGAAGCTTGCTTCCATAAGGACTTTTTATCAGGCTTGTATATGCAACGCAGTTGCGACCGAGTAAATCTCTGATTTACGAGGTACACTTACGTATCTTACTCAATAATATATCAAGGATATTTGATTAGTTTTAATCAAATTTACATGTATGCAGTTTTCAAGGTACGATTCTGACTGATATTTTATCAGTCATATAAGAGGAAAATCTCTTTTCTTCTTATATCACTGGTAAAACCAGTATTTAACAGCACTTCCTGGCTGGTTCAGGTTAGCACCGTACTCATCGAATCTCTTCTGTTCCCGCTTTGTTCCAACAAAACTCACTTCCGATGCCTGTTCTATATTCAGCAGACTTCCGTCTGTTTTTCTTTTTTTGGTCTGGCGCCCACCTACTCTCCCACACCGTCTCCAGTGCAGTACCATCGGCCGCCTGCGTCTTAACCGTCGTGTTCGGGATGGGAACGGGTGTTTCCCACAAGCGCATCGGCACCAGAAAAGTAGAGTACTTAATGAGTACAAGGTTTACCGCCGTACGAATTTAGTACGAACTTTGTTCGGAGGAACTTAATGAGAGGACATCTCTGATGTCATCGAATTTAGTGAACCGAACTTCCTTGTCTTTCTTGATAACTCAACAGTGATACACATTCGACTCTTTACTTTTTTCCGTTTTAGTTGGATTGATTCAGCTGCATTCACAACCTACTTATCCATTTCCGTTTTAGTTGGATTGATTCAGCTGCATTCACAACCTACTTGATCCGTTTCCTTAGAAAGGAGGTGATCCAGCCGCACCTTCCGATACGGCTACCTTGTTACGACTTCACCCCAGTCATCCGTCCCGCCTTCGGCAGCTCCTTCTTTGCAGTTAGGTCA
>NZ_JBQHUL010000093.1:0-926 GCF_052065235.1 Blautia sp. HCP28S3_G10
TTTTCCACGTCCTTCATACTCAAAGTATTTCCGGATGGTTCGAATATCAGAAGTTGCAATTTTTTCAGCAGAAGCAAAAGCTTTCAAAACATTCATATAAACAATACCATATTTTGACCGGAATAAGGAATTAAATTCAGGAAATACGATGTCGATACATTTTTGAAGACGGTTTTTATAAATATTTAATTCCTCTTTCAAGTTGTGATGATGACGTGTCAATTGCTTTTGTTCATAAAGGTCAAAGCGATTCACTTTTGTAATACGATATGGTTTCTTACGCTGATTAGAGCCGATCACATCACAAATAGTAAGAGAATCAAGAGGGTCATTTTTGGTGATTCCACCTTGAAGTTTTCTGGTAAGGTCAGTAGTTGTTGGATTGATCAGTGCAACAGTATAACGGATATCAAGAAGATATTTGAGTAAGGCAAAGTGATAATGCCCGGTGTCTTCCATACCGATTAAAAGGTCTGATTTGGAATATCTGTTTAGCTTTTTGATGAGGCACAGAAACCCTTCCTGATTATTAGTAAAAAGGGAAGGGTTAGAAAGTATTTCTCCAGTATTCTTGTCAACGATGGAGAAGGTGTGTTGGTTTTTACCAATGTCAATTCCGACTAAAATCATGATAATACATTCCCTTCGTAAAAATATGCAATGTGTTATCCACAGCACTTACTTCGTAAAACCTGGTACAAGATACGAATTCAAGACTCATCTAACTAATCATTATTTAGAAATAAGGTGTGGTAAGAACCTCCAAAAAGTAGTCAAAGCCACAGGAAAATAATATACAAATCCACATCACATATTTTAATAATACAAATGTATAACACCGTAATCAACCACAGATAGTAGGTTGATAGAAAGGAAAAGGTATATTTGTAAATGACCGTTAGATGAGTCAATTACAATATACCAGG
>NZ_JBQHUL010000094.1:0-913 GCF_052065235.1 Blautia sp. HCP28S3_G10
GCCTCCCACCTATCCTGTACATGCAGTACCGGATCCCAGTACCAAACTGGAGTAAAGCTCCATGGGGTCTTTCCGTCCTGGCGCAGGTAACCAGCATCTTCACTGGTACTTCAATTTCACCGGATGCATTGTCGAGACAGCGCTCAAATCATTACGCCTTTCGTGCGGGTCGGAACTTACCCGACAAGGAATTTCGCTACCTTAGGACCGTTATAGTTACGGCCGCCGTTTACTGGGGCTTAAATTCAAAGCTTCGCTTGCGCTAACCTCTCCTCTTAACCTTCCAGCACCGGGCAGGCGTCAGCCCATATACCTCACCTTACGGTTTCGCATAGACCTGTGTTTTTGCTAAACAGTTGCTTGAGCCTATTCTCTGCGGCCACGTTTCCGTGGCACCCCTTCTCCCGAAGTTACGGGGTCATTTTGCCGAGTTCCTTGACAATGCTTCTTCCGCCGGCCTTAGGATTCTCTCCTCATCCACCTGTGTCGGTTTACGGTACGGGTATGGCATGAACAATAGCGGCTTTTCTTGACGCACAGCTCACGGACTTCGCTACTTTATTTCGCTCCGCATCACGTCTTCCCATTGCCACACGGTTTTTCCAATGTGGCTGGTACCCCGCTTGCACCGGGATTCCATTCCCGGCTTCCGCTCTCTGCACGTGTCCCCACAGTTCTGTCATGTCATAGTACAGGAATCTCCACCTGTTGTCCATCGGCTACGGCTCTCGCCCTCACCTTAGGCCCCGACTTACCCAGGGCAGATCAGCTTTACCCTGGAAACCTTGGATATTCGGCCATAAGGATTCTCACCTTATTCTCGCTACTCATTCCGGCATTCTCTCTTCCATGCAGTCCACAGCTCCTTACGGTACTGCTTCTTCCCGCATGCAATGCTCCTCTACCAATCTCT
>NZ_JBQHUL010000095.1:0-895 GCF_052065235.1 Blautia sp. HCP28S3_G10
TCCACATGGCAGTCAAGTTCTTTGATGTTATCAAGAGGAAATCCCAGAAGTCTGGAAGTTTTAACATCTGTGCAGCGTATTAGAAAATACTGCTGTTTTTCCAATACATGTGCAAAATCATTGTAAGAAGCGTAACCACGGTCTGCGATATATATCGTTGGATAATCATTTTTAACACGATCGACCATTTCGCAGAAAGCACTATACTCATTGCGCTTCCTTGCTGGTTGAACAAGCACATCCAGAAACTGCCTATCCATGATAGAATAAAGTGCATTAATATGGATTTGATTAAATCCTCTGGGAGATTTGTTGTTTGGCTCAAAATAGGTATCTTTATCCTTTTCATTGCGGAAGATGTCTGCAACAGATCCATCACATGCAACCAGCCGATAATGATTTTTATATAAAGCAGGTTTAAATTTTGAGTTAAAAATCTGCAAAAGATTCCATAAAGCATTGGGCTTTAATTTTGTTCGCTGGTGATAAAAAGCTGCTTTTGTTGGAGCTTTATCTGTGCATCCGAAAAAACGGTAAAGTTCTTCTTTTAAGCTGTCATTTTCCATAGTCAGTAAAAGAAGAAGGAACTCCTGCAATCCAATTTTTCTGTTTCGGGTAAAATCTTTATCCGGATGTACTGCATAATCTTCGGGTATTTGAGACAGTTCGTCAATAGATGTCATAAGCATTTGTTTTACAAAAGTAGAATACTTCATTTTGCCTCCTTAGTTAGATGAATGAACGGTAATATGTTCCTAACTAATTGGCTTTTTTCTGACTGTAATCAGAAAAAAGCCGCACAAACATGAGGTATTGTCAAGTGTTTTTTGAGTTACTGGTAATAAAAAAGGAAACTCCTTTTTTACAAGGAATTTCCTTAAGTAAATGACATTGG
>NZ_JBQHUL010000096.1:0-853 GCF_052065235.1 Blautia sp. HCP28S3_G10
CGGATCCTGTGTCGAACAAAAGCAAAAAAGAAGTTGAAATATCCGGAACGATTTAAAGATTACCGGTATGTCTGTCAGGCTGTTCCTATGGATTTTCTCTCTGAAAAATGTAATGAATATTCATTGTCACTGCGTATTGTTCGGATTGAAATTGCACCGGGGATTTATGAAAACCTGATCACGAATCTTCCGGATATCGATTTTGATATGGATCACTTAAAAGAACTCTACCATCTCAGATGGTCACAGGAAACAGCATACCGGGATCTAAAATACCCACTATGTTTAAAAGCATTTCATAGCCAAAAATATGCTTATATTGTACAGGAAGTATTTGCCAGGGTGCTTATGTATAACTATTGTGCCCAGATTTCCAGCCATGTGAAAATACCGGATCGTTCCCGTAAATTGTCATATCAGGTTAATTTTTCACAGGCTGTAAAAATATGCCGGAATGCCTTGCGTAGTAAGGAGCAAAATAACCCCTTAAATGTTGAAAGCCTGATTGCCGATAATATCGAAGCAATCAGGCCTGATAGAACCTTCCGCCGCCAAGCCAGGTTCAAAATACCCATGAGCTTTTGTTACCGTTAGCAGTAACTGCCCATGTCCAATATAGACCTTTTTGCATCAAATGGGAAGTAAAAATATAATTTTTTGCTTACCTTTCTTAAAGTTACCCTAAAAAACAAAAACTTACCACCACATGTGTTAAACAATCACAGAGGAAACTATAATCCGGAGATTTTTGCACATATCGCATTATGACTGTCTGAAAAAGCGTTAAGTATACCAGCATCCAATATTTATCAAGACTATTTACAGTACATTTTCCTTAAGTAAATGACATTGG
>NZ_JBQHUL010000097.1:0-800 GCF_052065235.1 Blautia sp. HCP28S3_G10
GCGTTTCAGCCCCGGACATTTTCGGCGCAGGACCTCTCGACCAGTGAGCTATTACGCACTCTTTGAATGAATGGCTGCTTCTGAGCCAACATCCTGGTTGTCTTCGAAATCCCACATCCTTTTCCACTTAACGCACACTTTGGGACCTTAACTGAAGGTCTGGGCTCTTTCCCTTTTGACTGCCCAACTTATCTCGTGCAGTCTGACTCCTGGTAAGCAATTACACGGCATTCGGAGTTTGATATTCTTCGGTAGGCTTTGACGCCCCCTAGGAAATTCAGTGCTCTACCTCCGCAAATCTCTACCAAGGCTAGCCCTAAAGCTATTTCGAGGAGAACCAGCTATCTCCGGGTTCGATTGGAATTTCTCCCCTATCCACACCTCATCCCCACCCTTTTCAACGGATGTGGGTTCGGTCCTCCACTGCCTCTTACGGCAGCTTCAACCTGGACATGGATAGATCACCCGGTTTCGGGTCTGCCCCCACTGACTCTGGCCCTCTTAAGACTTGGTTTCCCTACGGCTCCGGACCTTAAGTCCTTAACCTTGCCAGTGAGCGCAACTCGCCGGACCGTTCTACAAAAAGTACGCGGTCGTGCATATAAAGCACTCCCACAGCTTGTAGACACAGGGTTTCAGGTTCTCTTTCACTCCCCTCCCGGGGTCCTTTTCACCTTTCCTTCACAGTACTATGCGCTATCGGTCACTAAGTGGTATTTAGCCTTAGGGGGTGGTCCCCCTGATTTCCCGCAGGGTTTCTCGTGTCCCGCGGTACTCTGGATCCTGCTCAGTCTGCTCTG
>NZ_JBQHUL010000098.1:0-769 GCF_052065235.1 Blautia sp. HCP28S3_G10
GCCTTCTTTGGTCTTGGGACGGGTATACGGAAAAAGTGGTTGAATTCCATCTTTCAATAGCTGATGGGCGATTGCCGGAGTTTTATATCCTGCATCTGCAACTACCATCTGCGGATTCAGTTTAGATATCTTATCGTATAATGCTTTAAAAGTACGACTGTCATGCTCATTACCAGGATGTACTGTGTATCCAAGGATCCAGCCATGTTTATCACAGGCAGTTTCTACTGCATATGCAAAAACGTGTTTATGTTCACCCTTTCGAAACCATCCACTTTCTGGATCGCTGATGCTGCATTTTTGTGTTTTTACATCTTCAGGAAGTTCTTTAGATATAGAATCCTTATCATTTCCGGTTCCACCGGATGCAGGTGGCTGGTTATCATCTTTTTTCTTTAATGGCTTTTTTCCATGTGCCAGACGATCTTTTTCAATCTCTTTATTTAATTCTTCTTCATACCAGAGAGCCTGTTCGTGTGCAACCCGCTTACGCATTTTTTTACTGTTTGCACAGGCTTTTACATGTGTTGCATCCACGAAGATCTGTTCTGTATTTACAAGCTTATATTTCATACAATCTTCTAGAATCTTTGAAAAAATCTGCTCAAAAAGGTCTGTATCTTTGAAACGGCGGGTATAATTCTTTCCAAATGTAGAGAAATGAGGTACTGGATCTAACATGTCTAGTCCGAGAAACCAGCGGTATGCAACGTTTACCTCGATCTCTTTCATGGTCTGCCGCATGCTTTTTATTCCATAGAGATACTGA
>NZ_JBQHUL010000099.1:0-761 GCF_052065235.1 Blautia sp. HCP28S3_G10
CATAAGACGTTGAACTCTCTTATGATTTACGTTGTAGCCACGATTTTTTAATTCCATATAAACTCTGCGTACCCCATATCTGCCTTTGTTTTCTACGAATATTTTTTTAATAACTAGAAGTAATTCTTCATTTCGTATAGCAACTGGATCTGTTTTGTTAATTTCAAAATAGTATGTAGAACGCGCCATATTCATAGCCTTTAACAAGTGTTTTAACAGATATCCTTTTTCTTTGAGTTCTTTGATGATTGCTGCTTTTTCGCCTTGAGTAGCGCAGCTTCCCTTTCTTCTCTCAAGGCGATCTCTTTTTTTATTACTTCATTTTCTGCTTTAATATAAGTAATTTCAGCTCGTAAACGAATCAGTTCTTCATATTCAGACTCATTTAATTTACGTGGATTATTTATGTTCATCTTTTTCATTGCGGACTCCTTTGGTTTTCGCCCTTTTCTTCGGTCTACAAGTCCATTATAACCCCATATTTTATATTTGCGAATCCATTGAGCAAGTAATCCACTGTTTATACCCACAGTATAAGCAACTGAAGTAATAGTATCTCCAGCTATAACTCGTGCAACAAGTTCATATTTTTCCTCTGGAGACCACTTTTTATTTGTACCACAGTGTTTTAAACAATCAGAAGTATTTGATTCTTCCAAATGATGCCATCTGACAATCATGTCATGAAAATTTTTTAGATTTATTATATCATTGGGTGCATCAATCCATTTTCCTTGGCGATACAATTCAACAGCTTTTTT
>NZ_JBQHUL010000100.1:0-714 GCF_052065235.1 Blautia sp. HCP28S3_G10
GGATCACGCTTTCTGCTGAGCAGCTTAAAGCAGCGGCAAAAACTTCTGTCGGCATACCTTCTGTTGCCGAAGAAATACAGATCAGACATCTTGTATGTCAGATTGAAATGATTGAAGAACAGCTTTCTGAAATAGACAAAAAGATAGAAGAGTTCTCCTTACAAAACAACTCTCCTATCCTCTCCATACCAGGAATTTCTCACTTCTCTGGTACTTCTATTTTAGCGGAGTTAGGAGATATTTGCAACTATACAAAAGCGTCTCAAATAATCAAATTCGCTGGTGTTGCTCCATATCACTATGAATCCAGCCAGTTTACTGCCCAACACACTGCAATAACCAAGAAAGGATCCAGATATCTGAGGAAAACTCTATATCAGATTATTTTGCCGGTTATCAACCACAACAAGGTTTTTACTGCGTATTACAACAAAAAGCTAATCGAAGGCAAAGGTTACAGATGTGCCCAGGGTCACTGTATCAGAAAACTTTTAAGAATCATCTATCATCTTTTAAGTACCGGACAGACATTCGATCCCGCTTTACTGATATAACCATACATACAATTTACCTTATAAATTCAGCCTTCTTTGAAAGGTCTATTTGTCGTGCCATAAAATCCATAATTATTCACATATTTTCAAGGTACATACTTTTGCTAACTAAAATTCAATTTTTCTAAAAAACTACTTGATTTTTATATAGTTAGCTCCA
>NZ_JBQHUL010000101.1:0-700 GCF_052065235.1 Blautia sp. HCP28S3_G10
CCATGGAGCCGCTGTTGGGATACCACCCTTGCAGTATTGGGTTTCTAACCAGCCGCCGTGAACCGGCGGTGGGACAATGCCAGACGGGGAGTTTGACTGGGGCGGTCGCCTCCGAAAGGGTATCGGAGGCGCCCAAAGGTTCCCTCAGAATGGACGGAAACCATTCGAAGAGTGCAAAGGCAGAAGGGAGCTTGACTGCGACACCGACGGGTGGAGCAGGTACGAAAGTAGGGCTTAGTGATCCGGTGGTATTAAGTGGGAATGCCATCGCTCAACGGATAAAAGCTACCCTGGGGATAACAGGCTTATCACTCCCAAGAGTTCACATCGACGGAGTGGTTTGGCACCTCGATGTCGGCTCATCGCATCCTGGGGCTGTAGTAGGTCCCAAGGGTTGGGCTGTTCGCCCATTAAAGCGGTACGCGAGCTGGGTTCAGAACGTCGTGAGACAGTTCGGTCCCTATCCGGCGTGGGCGTAGGATATCTGAGAGGAGCTGTCCTTAGTACGAGAGGACCGGGATGGACGGACCGCTGGTGTACCGGTTAGACTGCCAAGTCTACGGCCGGGTAGCCAAGTCCGGAAGGGATAAACGCTGAAGGCATCTAAGCGTGAAGCCCCCCTCGAGATGAGATATCCCATCCGAAAGGAGTAAACCCCCTTGAAGACGACGAGGTTGATAGGGCAGGGGTGGAAGCATGG
>NZ_JBQHUL010000102.1:0-628 GCF_052065235.1 Blautia sp. HCP28S3_G10
TTGTCACATTCTGGGCTTCATTCTTGTCGCCATCTGTCTTTGGTGTCAGCGTAAAGTGGAACTGGCTTCCTGTTGCTGCTTCTCCATTGACAGTCTTCTCTGCCTCGATCTGGACTGTTGTAGGTTTTGGTGTATACGCATTTATAAACTTAATTTCACTCTTTGTATCATCATTAAGTGTAATCGTTTTAGATGCAATATTTAACGCACCATGCTCACCTTCCTCAACAACAATTATAACTGCATAACTCTTGTTATCATAAGTAATGATGTCGTTATCGCCTGCCACTTCAGAAACTGTATACTTATATGTTCCGGCTTCTGTGAATTTAAGTTTACCAAATGAAATGTTGCCCTCTGCTGTATTCTGAACAATCTTTTCAGCATTTTTGTCTGACTCAGGATTATTGGAATCTGGGGTCAATTTAAAACTGAATTCTCCATCTTTCAGATTTCTTCCTGTCAGTTCCTTTGTTGCTGTTAAATCTACTTCTTCAGCTTTGGCATCATAAACATCATCTTCTACCAGAAGGATTCCATCATCGCTGACTTTTGCAGTTGTTCCTGATTTGCTGATCTTGCCATCTGTTCCAATGGTAAATGTAGTATCTGCACTGATATCATATCC
>NZ_JBQHUL010000103.1:0-604 GCF_052065235.1 Blautia sp. HCP28S3_G10
AACAGGCATAAGCCTCTTTCTTCATCCTGTGTATTTTATTCAGTTTTCAATGTCACAGATGAAGGAAAGGGGCTAAATTTATGCCTAAAAATAAGGTTTTCGGACAGGCTGCGGGGGGGATACATTCAAATAACTAAGGATATAGTTGTAGTTCTTACTAAAAAAAGAGAAACGGATTTGAAAGACTATAAATTTTTTTGCTTTTCTGGGAACCCAGATATTGTATTAGTTTGTTCAGATAGATTTTCTGGAAATGGCATGTGCGAGGATTTTTATGACAGTAAGTGGGTTCATCTTCCAATTAAAAGACCTGGTCATGATAATGCAGCATATGCAATTGACAAGCCTTTGAATTTTGAATCTATGAAAGACCTAGCTCAAAAGTTATCTTTAGGGTTTCAATTCTTGCGAGTGGATTTCTATGAAATTAATGGAGAAGTTTATTTTGGAGAGTTAACATTCTACCCGGCAAGTGGATTTGCAGGATTTGAACCGTAAGCGCCAAATATTCCTGCGGATTTTCTAATACTCTGATTTCCTCTATAATTGCAGGCGAAAGATATTTAGACTATTTCACTACAATTACGGAGGATAGGTTATGGCA
>NZ_JBQHUL010000104.1:0-574 GCF_052065235.1 Blautia sp. HCP28S3_G10
GACTTATCCGTTAGCAGCGACAGTAAAATATGATACAGATCAGGACAATCTGACTGTGAATAACCAGTACAATGGTCTGACAGTCAAAGTCAGCAAACGTGCCCTCAAGGGTGATGAAGCATTTGCGCTTGCAGGAGCAAAACTTCAGCTTCTTGATGCAGATGATCAGGAAAAACCTGTAAAAGAATGGACTTCAGGAGAAGCACCGGAAGCAATTACAGGTCTGATTCCAGGCAAAACTTATATCTTGCGTGAGATTTCCGCACCAGACGGATACACTGTAGCAGAGGATACACAGTTCATTCTGAACCGAGATGGCACGCTGGCAGAGAAGACCACAACTGTTTACGACAAAGAAAGTAATACACTTGTTGTAAATGACAAACTTACTTCTGTATTTATCAACAAAGTAACCGAAGACGGTAAAGTCCTTGCAGGAGCAACTCTTCAGGTACTTGATTCTGAAGGAAAAGCAGTTACCCTGAATGACAAAGAAGTACAGTGGGAGACCACAGATCAGCCGTATGAGATCACCGGACTTAAGACAGATACCGTTTACACATTGCATGAAGTA
>NZ_JBQHUL010000105.1:0-554 GCF_052065235.1 Blautia sp. HCP28S3_G10
AAGACCAAAGAAGGCTTTTTCGGAAAACACGAATTCGCATATGATGAATACTATGATTGTTATATATGTCCGGGAGCACATATATTGACATACAGTACAACAAACAGAAGTGGATATAAAGAGTATAAAAGCTGCGGTGAACATTGTGCTGAATGCCAATATCTTTCAAAATGCACAGAAAGTAAGGAGCATGTAAAACTGATCACACGTCATGTATGGGAAGAATATATGGAAGTGGCAGAAGACATTCGGCATACGATAGGAAACAGACAGATCTATCAGTTAAGAAAAGAAACCATAGAGAGGATCTTCGGTACAGCGAAAGAACAGCATGGATTTCGATATACGCAGTATGTAGGAAAGGCGCGGATGGAAATGAAAGCCGGGCTTACCTTCGCATGCATGAATCTGAAAAAACTGGCAAAGATTCTGGAAAAACGAGGCTGGAATACAGCCAGATTTTTGTTGATTTTGAAAAAAATAAAAAGAAAAGAAGTTTTAAAAGAAAAATGGTGCTGGGCATAACACCCAACACCAAGTTTGTCTACAGTCTG
>NZ_JBQHUL010000106.1:0-542 GCF_052065235.1 Blautia sp. HCP28S3_G10
TTTTTCTCTATGTAAAGTTGGATGATGGACTTTGCATAGAGTAATTTAACCATCATAATTCCAACTTTGAGAAGACGAACATACGCAACAAAGGAGGAATTTTTATGTCAGAAATAAAGGTAATCAATTTAACTTTCGGTTACGAAGGTCATTATGATAATGTATTTGAAAATGTGAATTTTCAGATTGACACAAACTGGAAACTTGGGTTTATAGGAAGAAATGGAAGGGGGAAAACAACATTTCTTAACCTTTTATTGGGAAAATATCATTATACTGGAATCATCAGTTCAAATGTCACATTTGAATATTTCCCATATCATGTGAAAGATATGTCTCAATATACCATTGATGTAATGCATGAGATTTGCCCTGAATCAGAGGATTGGGAATTGTTAAAAGAAGTTTCAAAATTGGATGTGAATGCAGAAGTGTTATACAGACCATTTGAAACTCTTTCAAATGGAGAACGAACAAAAGTATTGCTTGCTGCACTATTTACTGGTTCTGAACGTTTTCTGCTGATTGATGAGCCAACGAAC
>NZ_JBQHUL010000107.1:0-496 GCF_052065235.1 Blautia sp. HCP28S3_G10
TATATCAAGGATATTTGATTAGTTTTAATCAAATTTACATGTATGCAGTTTTCAAGGTACGATATAGGCTTACTCACTTAACCTCACGGCTAATCAACTAAGCCACTGGGCCTAAGTGGACTCGAACCACCGACCTCACGCTTATCAGGCGTGCGCTCTAACCAGCTGAGCTATAAGCCCAAACGAAAGCATTACAAAGTTTCTTCCCTCAACTAAATTCAGCTACGCTTCATTAAGGTTCGGGAAGCGCCTCGCACTAAACTCAATCATCGCTTATCAGCTCGATTTCGTTAAGTTGCTTTCGGTGTGGAGATGAAGAGATTCGAACTCTCGACCCCCTGCTTGCAAGGCAGGTGCTCTCCCAACTGAGCTACATCCCCATTTGATCTGGCGCCCACCTGCTCTCCCACACCGTCTCCAGTGCAGTACCATCGGCCGCCTGCGTCTTAACCGTCGTGTTCGGGATGGGAACGGGTGTTTCCCACAAGCGCATCGG
>NZ_JBQHUL010000108.1:0-484 GCF_052065235.1 Blautia sp. HCP28S3_G10
GGGTTATCTTATCACGCCTCAACAACTGGTTCAATCTATTTGGTTTTGTAAGTTCCAGTTTGGAAACGTAAATTCCGCTAAAATCATGATTTCTTGATATGCCGGAATTTAATCTTGCAAGAACTTTTAGGAACAGGGGTTTACTTTTGCAAACTGGAAGTCAGTTTTCCAATTCAGCAAACCTTTCAGGTGGATATGCAGAACAGTATAAAACTCAGACAGCTGGCACCGGACAATGTACTTTTTGTTTCAGAAAGCGGAATACGGACAGCAGAGGATATCAGGAAATTATATGATAATCAGGTAGATGCTGTTCTGATCGGAGAGACATTGATGAGAAGTGCTGATAAAAAAGCCGCTCTTGAGACATTAAATGATATGTACCCAGAATTCTGGACACATATTTATAAGTTAGGCGGACATTATGGATGCTTCTCTGTATTTTACAGGAGGCATCCATTTTGTTTTTGCCTGGATTCGTTTG
>NZ_JBQHUL010000109.1:0-459 GCF_052065235.1 Blautia sp. HCP28S3_G10
CGGCATAAAGTAATCCGATGAAAAATCCATCAGAATAATTTATGCTGTGCCCCTTTTTAATTTGATTGAATGTGGCATGGTATAGGACCAGATAAAATGCCGGATAACAACTTCAGGAAACAGGTGGATGTGCTGGAAACATAGACAGTACAGAGTCAGAAGTCAGGCTCCATAAGATGTGGATTCAGGATTTTTGCGAAAATGCACCAATAGAAATCAGAGAATGGATACAGGAACTAGATTATCAATAAAAAATATGATACCATTGTCAATGAAAATGAATTTAGCAATTCGGAATTTGACAAGGAGGAACACTTGCTATGAGCAATGAAATTGAAATCGTACATGTTATAATGAACCCATAAATTAAGACAAAAAAATCATTGTTTCTAAGTTGGATTTCCCGTATGATTTTTATAACGAAAGGAGTCCAACTATGGCAAGACAACAACATTCACC
>NZ_JBQHUL010000110.1:0-442 GCF_052065235.1 Blautia sp. HCP28S3_G10
GTTGAAACGTTTTTTAGATTCCGTGATTACTGCCAGTTCATCCCATGTCTGAGCATAGATCTCAATCAGACAACTGACCGCAGAACGATAAATATCCAGTGTCTGGCAGATTGGTATATTCTGTTTTCGCAATTCTACGCCATAACTGGATACTATCCTCATCTTTTTTCCTTCTTACAAATATAAATACGGATTCTTTCAGGTTACTGTCTTTCTTTTGGCCCTTCGATATAAGAACATACCTGTTCTCTGCTCCTGTCACTCACTGTTACTGCACAATAAGGTGGATTCCACAGATGCCCTCCCCAAAGCTCCTTCTTCAGTTCTGGATGTGCAAGAAACATCTGCCGGGCAATGTTCCCCTTCATGATCTTGATCATATCAGAGATATAAAACTGTGGTCTGCAGTCTACAAGCAGATGGATATGATCCGGCATAACCT
>NZ_JBQHUL010000111.1:0-349 GCF_052065235.1 Blautia sp. HCP28S3_G10
GCCCGGTTGGAAAGTGTTATTCTAACTGAGCTGTCGCAAGAAATTGTTTCTTCTGCATCAACAATTTAAAAAGTTTTGAAAAAACGAAAAATAATTGTTGACAAAGAGAAAAGAGTGTGATAAGATAGCAAAGTCGCTTGAGAGAGCGGTACATCACTTCAAAAAAGTTTTGAAAGACTTAAAAAAGTTCTTGACAAACAAAAAAGAATGTGATAATCTATATGAGCTGTCCGAGAGGCGGCGCAAAGAACATTGATAACTGAACAGTGAAACACATACGATTCTCGAAAATTTCTTTAAATTAAATTTTTAAGAACAAACCTTAAAACAGTAAAACGGGAAGATAGCC
>NZ_JBQHUL010000112.1:0-344 GCF_052065235.1 Blautia sp. HCP28S3_G10
ACTGGCTTCCTGTTGCTGCTTCTCCATTGACGGTCTTCTCTGCCTCGATCTTCGCTGTCGTTCCTTCTGCCTTGTAGGTATTGGCAAAGGTGAGTTTATCTACAGATTTTTCACCTTTCTTATAGCTTGCAACTGCTTCCAGTTTTCCAGTCTCTTTGTTGTCTGTTACCGTTACGGTTACTGTGTAGACTGTTTTGTCTGCTGTGTATCCATTCGGTACTTCCTGTACTTCGGCTACCTCATACTCATAGGTTCCGGCTTTGTCATATGCCAGGTCTGCAAAGGTGATCTTTCCATTTACGTTTGTCACATTCTGGGCTTCATTCTTGTCGCCATCTGTCTTT
>NZ_JBQHUL010000113.1:0-330 GCF_052065235.1 Blautia sp. HCP28S3_G10
GTAACAAGGTAGCCGTATCGGAAGGTGCGGCTGGATCACCTCCTTTCTAAGGAAACGGATCAAGTAGGTTGTGAATGCAGCTGAATCAATCCAACTAAAACGGAAATGGATCAAGTAGGTTGTGAATGCAGCTGAATCAATCCAACTAAAACGGAAAAAAGTAAAGAGTCGAATGTGTATCACTGTTGAGTTATCAAGAAAGACAAGGAAGTTCGGTTTACTAAATTCGATGACATCAGAGATGTCCTCTCATTAAGTTCCTCCGAACAAAGTTCGTACTAAATTCGTACGGCGGTAAACCTTGTACTCATTAAGTACTCTACTTTTCTG
>NZ_JBQHUL010000114.1:0-326 GCF_052065235.1 Blautia sp. HCP28S3_G10
TTGTCACATTCTGGGCTTCATTCTTGTCGCCATCTGTCTTTGGTGTCAGCGTAAAGTGGAACTGGCTTCCTGTTGCTGCTTCTCCATTGACAGTCTTCTCTGCCTCGATCTTCGCTGTCGTTCCATCTGCCTTGTACGTATTGGCAAAGGTGATTCCCTTCCGCTCTTTTCCTTCCGCATCCTCTCCATAGCTTACAGATGCTTCCAGTTTTCCGGTCTCTTTGTTGTCTGTTACCGTTACGGTTACTGTGTAGACTGTTTTGTCTGCTGTGTATCCGTTCGGCACAGCCTGTACCTCAGCTACCTCATACTCATAGGTTCCGGCT